>NZ_JBHVHF010000316.1:0-8540 GCF_042800315.1 Streptomyces sp. NPDC057638 | reverse complement strand
GGACACCTGTGTGGTGTCCGGCCCCCGGCCGTGCGTCGCTGTCGTGGGAGCGTCGTCATGGGCGGGTGAGGCATGTCCCCGTGACCACGCGTGTCCTGGTGAGAGCGGTGGCATGCCCCAGGGCACGGCGGACGGACGGGGCCTCGGGGACACGGCCTAACGCCGGCCGTCTCCGGCAGTGGTGTGTGCGCCGCCCACTTCCACGGCCACACAGCGCCAGCGCTGGTCGGCGCCCCGCTCCAGCCGGAAGGCCATGGCGCTGATCCGGTTGCCCACGCTGATCCGGGCGAACGCCTCGATCACTCCCGGCCCGGGGTGGTACTCCCCGCAGTCGCGTACGGCGGGCCTGACCCGGGTCCCCGTCCGCAGGGGTGCCTCGGGGGCGAGCCGGATCAGTTGCTCGTACGCCTCGCCCCCGGCGTGGCCGAGCATCCAGTGGACCGGGCGTAAGCCGCTGAGTACGGCCAGCAGCCGGTCCGCGAACCAGAAGGGCGGGCTGGTCTCCCGTTGCGCGCGAGCCAGCGCCGTGGCCGCCACCGTCGAGGGCCGTCGGGTGTCCCGGCGCCCGCCGGGCCGCCGCTGATCGCCGCGCCCGCCCGGCCTGCCCCGGTCGACCACCGGCCGTGTCCTGTCCATCCGTACCGCCCCCGTCATGCGTCAGGTCCGGTATCCCGGTGATACCGGTCGGTAACTTTGCTGCTGACCTTGTACGGGAGACGGGGCGAGCGCGCAACGGGGGCCCAGGCGGGTGACGCCGCGCCGCAAAGATCGCCTATCCAGGTGAGGCCGGGCGGTAACGCCCTGGTCAGAAGGGGTGCGACGGTGACCGGGTGGGGAGGTGGAAAGCGCTCCCGCGGTGGTGGGGAGCCATCCCGACGGGGGAGGTCCGCACGTATCCTGAGGGGGCTCCCGGCGACGGTGACCGGGGCCTTCCCCGACGAAGAGAGCGGTCATCCATGCGCGTGTACGTTCCCCTGACCCTCTCCGGTCTCGCCGGGGCGCACCGGGCCGGTGTCCTGGGGCCCGGCCCGGTGGCCGCGTACGCCGTCACACCCGGGCTGCGCGAGTGGTACCGCTCCGACGACGAGGAGGAGCTGGAGTACGCGGCGCTCGGCCGGGCCGCCGCCGCCTCGCTGCGGCTGATCGCGCGGGAGCCGGGGGCCGCCGGGCGCCGGGTCGTGGTGGCCGTCGACATCAAGGACGGGGAGACCGTGACCGATCCCGGTCGGGCGGGGGAAACCGACGCGGTCGGCGAGGTGACCATCGCCCGCGCGGTGCCGCTGTCCGCGGCCGCCGCGGTCCATGTGGACGCGGACGACGCGGAGGCCGATGTCACCGCCGCCGCTCTCGCGCTGGCGGCGGCCGAGGGGGGCGACGAGGACGCCCGGGGCACCGTGGACGGCGCCGACGACCACGAGCTGCTCTGGTTCGGTGTTCAGGAGATCCCCGACATCCTGAGCTGATCCCGGCGTTTGTGCAGGCGGGAGCCGATTGTCAGAGCCAGGGGGTACGGTTTTTGGCATGGGGATTCGTACGGGGACACATCTGGTCTGGGACTGGAACGGCACGCTGTTCGACGATGTGGTGGCGGTCATCGGGGCCACCAACGCCGCGTTCGCGGAGCTCGGCCTGGAGCCGATCACGCTGGAGCGCTACCGCGAGCTGTACTGCATACCGATCCCGCTGTTCTATGAGCGGCTGCTGGGCCGGATGCCTTCCCAGGCGGAGTGGGAGGTCATGGACGAGGCCTTCCACCGTCACTACGCCGACCACCGGCTGGCCTGCGGGCTCACCACGGGTGCCGAGGAACTGCTGGGGGAGTGGCGCCGGGCGGGCGGCAGTCAGTCCCTGCTGAGCATGTACGGCCATGAGGAACTGGTGCCGCTGGTGCGGGGCTATGGGATCCACGGTCACTTCGTGCGCGTGGACGGGCGGACGGGTCCCTCCGGGGGTTCGAAGGCGGAGCACATGGAGCGGCATCTGACCGCGCTGACCGGGATGGCGCATCCGGAGCGCACGGTGGTCATCGGGGACGCGGTGGACGACGCGAAGGCGGCGGCGCACGTGGGCGCGCGGGCGGTGCTGTACACGGGGGGATCCCACAGCAGGGTGAGCCTGGAGGCGGCGGGGGTGCCCGTGGTGGACACCCTGGCGGAAGCCGTGGAGGAGGCGATACGCCTGGCCTCGTGAGCCGTGAGCCGTGAGCCGTGAGCCGTGAGCCGTGAGGCGGGCGTGGGTTCACCCGGGTGGGGGAAAGCGGGTGCCCGGGGCGGGGCTGTGAGGGCGCTCCGGGGCAGGTTTGCGGCGGGGGCCGGGGCGGGCCCCGCCGAGGCCCAGGCGATTTCACCCGATTGGGGGAGCGTGCCGGTCGTCGGCGGGGCGCGGGTGCCGGGGCGTCAGCCCCGGGCGCGGAGGACCTTCAGGAACTCCCGCATCCAGGCCGGGTGGTCCGGCCAGGCGCGGGAGGAGACCAGGCCGCCGTCCACCACGGCCTCGGCGTCCTGGAAGCTGGCACCCGCCGACTGCATATCCAGCTCCAGTGCGGGATAGGCGGTGACCCTGCGGCCCTCCAGGCCGCCGATCGCCGCCGTCAGCAGGGGGCCGTGGCAGATCTGGGCCACCGGCTTGTCCGCGTCGAAGAACGCCTTGAGGATCTTGCGCAGCTCCGGGTCGTTGCGCAGGTACTCCGGGGCGCGCCCGCCGGGGATGACCACCGCCGTGTACTGCCCGGGGTCGACCTCGGAGAAGGCCAGGTCGGCGGGCCAGGTGTAGCCCGGCTTCTCGGTGTAGGTGTCGAAGCCCGGCTCGAAGTCATGGACCACGAACTGGAGCTTCTTGCGGGTGGGCGCCGCGATGTCGACCTCGTAGCCCTCCTCCAGCAGGCGCTGGTAGGGGTACAGCACCTCCAGGGACTCGGCGGCGTCGCCGGTGAGGATCAGGACCTTGGCTGTCATGGCTGCTCCTGGTGAGTACGCGTGCAACGGTGAACGAGAGGGAGCGTAGGGAGAGAAGGGAAGTGGTGGGAGGAGAACAAGCCAAGAGGTGTGAACCGAGACGAGGGAGAGGGTGGTGAGTGGAAGGGGTCAGGGAGGTGTGAGGGATGGGGCGTCAGCGGTGAGGGGGATAGAAGCCGCTATATCGGGGCAAATCTGACCTTGTGTGTCAAGGTGGGTGACGAAACGTGACGGTGCGCGGTCGTCGCCGAGCCGCTCCGGCGGGACCTGTTCGCCAAGAGGGCCTGTGTCGCTGTCCACAGCGTCAAACTTCGGGACCCGCTTTTGTACACATACGGCTCATGACGGTGATGGGGTACGGGGCGATAGCCTGGAGCCGTGATCAGCGCGATATGCCGTGGGGGCAGCGGAGCCCCCCGCCCGCGCCCGGAGTGCCACCGCACCCGGGCGATGGCTGATCCTCTCCTACCGGCCCGAGCGTTCACTCTCACCGAACGGGGCTCGGACCACTCTCATCGCCACGTAACGTCGAAACGGACCGGACACCCCGTGCCGTGGCGTCGCGTCGCATCTTCCACCTACGTCACGCAACGGCGCGCGACAGGAGCCAGAGGACATGCAGACCAAGCTGGACGAAGCCAAGGCCGAGCTGCTCGAACGGGCGGCCCGCGTAGCTGAGAGCAGCCCGGGTGGGGGACATCTCCACTCCGGGGCCGAGCAGAGGCAACGTCCGGACCGGGACACCCTGCTCGGCTATCTCCAGCGCTACTACCTGCACACGGCGCCCGAGGACCTCACCGACCGTGACCCGGTCGATGTCTATGGGGCGGCCGTCTCGCACTACCGGCTGGCGGAGAACCGTCCGCAGGGCACGGCGAACGTCCGGGTGCACACCCCGACCGTCGAGGAGAACGGCTGGATGTGCAGCCACTCCGTGGTCGAGGTCGTCACCGACGACATGCCGTTCCTGGTGGACTCCGTCACCAACGAGCTCTCCCGGCAGGGCCGGGGTATTCACGTGGTGATCCACCCCCAGGTCACCGTCCGCCGGGATGTGACCGGCAAGCTGATCGAGGTGCTGCCGGACGCCCGGCACACCGCCCGCGCCAAGGACCGGCCGCATGACGCGCTGGTCGAGTCCTGGATCCATGTGGAGATCGACCGCGAGACCGACCGCGCCGATCTGAAGCAGATCACCGCCGACCTGCTGCGGGTCCTCAACGATGTCCGTGAGGCCGTCGAGGACTGGGAGAAGATGCGCGAAGCGGCGCTGCGCATCGCCGACGAGCTGCCGAAGGAGCCGATCGCCGCCGATCTGCTCGACCAGGAGGTGGAGGAGGCCCGGGAGCTGTTGCGCTGGCTCGCGGCCGACCACTTCACCTTCCTCGGCTACCGGGAGTACGAGCTGACGGGAAGCGACTCCCTGTCCGCCGTTCCCGGCACGGGCCTGGGCGTCCTGCGCTCCGACCCGCACCACAGCGAGGACGACGCGCACCCGGTCAGCCCGTCGTTCAGCAGGCTGCCCGCCGACGCCCGGGCCAAGGCGCGCGAGCACAAGCTCCTGGTCCTCACCAAGGCCAACAGCAGGGCGACCGTGCACCGGCCGAGCTACCTCGACTATGTCGGGGTCAAGAAGTTCGACGACGAGGGCAATGTGATCGGGGAGCGCCGCTTCCTCGGGCTGTTCTCGTCCGCCGCCTACACCGAGTCGGTGCGCCGGGTGCCGGTGATCCGCCGCAAGGTCGCCGAGGTGCTCGACGCCGCCGGATTCTCGCCCAACAGCCACGACGGCCGTGACCTGCTCCAGATCCTGGAGACCTACCCGCGCGACGAGCTGTTCCAGACCCCGGTCGACCAGCTCCGTTCGATCGTGACCAGCGTGCTCTACCTCCAGGAGCGCCGCAGGCTCCGGCTGTATCTGCGCCAGGACGAGTACGGCCGCTACTACAGCGCCCTCGTCTACCTGCCGCGCGACCGCTACACCACCGGGGTGCGGCTGAGGATCATCGACATCCTCAAGGAGGAGCTCGGCGGCACCAGCGTCGACTTCACCGCGTGGAACACCGAATCGATCCTCTCCCGGATCCACTTCGTCGTCCGGGTCCCCTCCGGCACCGAGCTGCCGCATCTGACCGACGCCGACACCGAGCGCATCGAGGCGCGGCTGGTGGAGGCCGCCCGTTCCTGGGCGGACGGGTTCGCGGACGCGCTCAACGCGGAGCTGGGCGAGGAGCGCGCCGCCGAGCTGCTGCGCCGTTACGGCAACGCCTTCCCCGAGGGGTACAAGGCCGACCACTCGCCCCGGGCCGCCGTCGCGGACCTGGTCCATCTGGAGGAGCTGACCAGCTCCGGCCAGAACTTCGCGCTCTCGCTCTACGAGCCGGTCGGCGCGGGTCCCGGCGAGCGCCGCTTCAAGATCTACCGTACCGGGGAGCAGGTCTCGCTCTCCGCCGTACTGCCGGTGCTCCAGCGGCTCGGCTGCGAGGTCGTCGACGAGCGTCCCTACGAGCTGCGCTGCGCGGACCGCTCGCTCGCCTGGATCTATGACTTCGGGCTGCGGATGCCGCACACCGGCAATGGCGGGGACTACGTGGGCGATGACGCCCGCGAGCGGTTCCAGGACGCCTTCGCCGCCGTGTGGACGGGACAGGCGGAGAACGACGGCTTCAACTCGCTGGTCCTCGGCGCCGGGCTGACCTGGCGCGAGGCGATGGTGCTGCGGGCGTACGCCAAGTATCTGCGTCAGGCCGGTTCGACCTTCAGCCAGGACTATATGGAGGACACCCTCCGTACCAATGTCCACACCACACGGCTGCTGGTCTCGCTCTTCGAGGCGCGGATGGCGCCGGAGCGCCAGAGCGCGGGCAACGAGCTGACCGACGGGCTGCTGGAGGAGCTGGACGGCGCGCTCGACCAGGTCGCCAGCCTGGATGAGGACCGCATCCTGCGCTCCTTCCTCACCGTCATCAAGGCCACCCTGCGCACCAACTTCTTCCAGGAGGCGTCGGGCGGGGCGCACCACGGCTATGTGTCGATGAAGTTCGACCCCCAGGCCATTCCCGACCTGCCCGCGCCGCGCCCCGCGTATGAGATCTGGGTCTACTCGCCCCGGGTGGAGGGCGTGCACCTGCGGTTCGGCAAGGTGGCCCGGGGCGGGCTGCGCTGGTCGGACCGGCGGGAGGACTTCCGTACGGAGATCCTGGGCCTGGTCAAGGCGCAGATGGTCAAGAACACGGTGATCGTGCCGGTCGGCGCCAAGGGCGGCTTCGTCGCCAAGCAGCTCCCGGACCCGTCGGTGGACCGGGACGCCTGGCTCGCCGAGGGCGTCGCCTGCTACAAGACCTTCATCTCGGCGCTGCTCGACATCACCGACAACATGGTGGCGGGCGAGGTCGTCCCGCCCCGCGGTGTGGTGCGCCACGACGGCGACGACACCTATCTGGTGGTCGCCGCCGACAAGGGCACCGCGTCCTTCTCGGACATCGCCAACGAGGTCGCGGTCGCCTATGACTTCTGGCTCGGCGACGCCTTCGCCTCCGGCGGTTCGATGGGCTACGACCACAAGGGCATGGGCATCACCGCCCGGGGCGCCTGGGAGTCGGTCAAGCGCCACTTCCGGGAGCTGGGCCATGACACCCAGACCCAGGACTTCACGGTCGTGGGCGTCGGCGATATGTCCGGCGACGTCTTCGGCAACGGCATGCTGCTCAGCGAGCACATCCGACTGGTGGCCGCCTTCGACCACCGCCATATCTTCATCGACCCCACCCCCGACGCGGCGACCTCCTACGCCGAGCGCCGCCGCCTCTTCGAGCTGCCGCGCTCCAGCTGGGCGGAGTACGACACCAAGCTGCTGTCGGCCGGGGGCGGTGTCTTCCCCCGTACCGCCAAGTCGATCCCGGTCAACGCCCAGATGAGGGCGGCGCTCGGGATCGAGGGCAGGGTCACCAAGATGACCCCGGCCGAGCTGATGCGCGCGGTCCTCCAGGCCCCCGTGGACCTGCTGTGGAACGGCGGTATCGGTACGTATGTGAAGGCGTCGGCCGAGTCCAACGCGGATGTCGGGGACAAGGCCAACGACGCCATCCGGGTCAATGGCGAGGAGCTGCGGGTCAAGGTCGTCGGCGAGGGCGGCAACCTGGGGCTCACCCAGCTGGGGCGGATCGAGTTCGACCGTAACGGCGGCAAGGTCAATACCGACGCGATCGACAACAGCGCCGGAGTGGACACCTCCGATCACGAGGTGAACATCAAGATCCTGCTCAACCAGCTGGTCGCCGACGGCGATCTCACGGTCAAGCAGCGCAACGCCCTGCTGGCGCAGATGACCGACGAGGTCGGGGCCCTGGTGCTGCGCAACAACTACGCGCAGAACGTCGCCCTGACGAACGCGGTCGCCCAGTCGTCCTCCCTGCTCCACGCCCACCAGCGGTATATGCGCAGGCTGACCCGGGAGGGGGCGCTCGACCGGGCGCTGGAGTTCCTGCCGAACGACCGGCAGATCCGCGAGCTGCTCGGCCAGGGCAAGGGGCTCAGTCAGCCGGAGCTGGCGGTGCTGCTGGCGTACACCAAGATCACGGTGGCGGAGGAGCTGATCCGGACCTCGCTGCCGGACGACGCCTATCTGCGCAAGCTGCTGCACGCCTACTTCCCCAAGCCGCTGCGGGAGCGGTTCCCCGACGCGGTCGACGGCCATGCGCTGCGTCGCGAGATCGTGACGACCGTGCTGGTCAACGACACGGTCAACACGGGTGGCTCGACCTTCCTGCACCGGCTGCGGGAGGAGACCGGCGCCTCGATCGAGGAGGTCGTGCGGGCCCAGACGGCGGCCCGGGAGATCTTCGGCCTGAGCGCGGTGTGGGACGCGGTCGAGGAGCTGGACAACACGGTCGCGGCCGAGGTCCAGACCCGGATCCGGCTGCACTCCCGCCGGCTGGTGGAGCGCGGCACCCGCTGGCTGCTCGGCAACCGGCCGCAGCCGCTGGAGCTGGCCGAGACGATCGACTTCTTCGCCGACCGGGTCGAGCAGGTCTGGAGCGAGCTGCCGAAGATGCTGCGCGGCGCGGACCAGGAGTGGTACCAGGGCATCCTGGCCGAGCTGACCGGTGCCGGAGTGCCCGAGGAGCTGGCCGCCCGGGTGGCCGGGTTCTCCTCGGCCTTCCCGACGCTGGACATCGTGGCCATCGCGGACCGGATGAAGAAGGAGCCGATCGCGGTCGCCGAGGTCTACTACGACCTGGCCGACCGGCTGCGGATCACCCAGCTGATGGACCGGATCATCGAGCTGCCGCGGGCCGACCGCTGGCAGTCGATGGCCCGCGCCGCCATCCGTGAGGACCTCTACGCGGCCCACGCGATGCTGACGGCGGACGTGCTGTCGGTGGGCAACGGGGCCTCGACCCCGGAGGAGCGGTTCACCACCTGGGAGGGGCAGTACTCCTCGATCCTGGGCCGGGCGCGGACCACGCTGGAGGAGATCCAGGGCTCGGACACCTTCGACCTGGCCAATCTCTCGGTGGCGATGCGGACCATGCGGCAGTTGCTGCGGACGCACAGCTGACCTGACGGTCAGGGGCCGGATCAGGG
>NZ_JBHVHF010000315.1:0-8550 GCF_042800315.1 Streptomyces sp. NPDC057638 | reverse complement strand
GGTCCCGGTGGGGCGGTGCCGCTCCGCCGGGACCGGGTCGACGCCGACCAGGGACCAGCCGGTGAAGCCCCCGTCGCCGGGTGCGGCGGCCGGTGACTTCCCGGCGTTGCCGTTGACCAGATACGGGACGCCGTCGACCCGGCTGGCGTGGAAGACGCCGACATGGGCGCCGACGAAGGCCGCGCCCTTGCCGGTGGCGCGCCGGAACCCGGCCAGCCAGCGTTCGATCAGCGCGGACTCCTTGCGGTCGCCGAGCTGGCTGCCCCGCTGGGGGGTCGGGTCGCGCGGCGGTACGTGCTGGACCAGGACCACCGCGCCGATCGCGGGATCGACGGCGGCCGCGTCCAGCCCCGCCCGTACGTTCCTGAGCTGGGCGAACCCTCCGCCACGGACGCTGAGGCTGGAGGTGTCCAGGGTCAGGAAGCGGGTCCCCCGGTGGTCGAAGACGCGGTGCGCGGGCCCGAACTCGGCGGTGAAGCGGTCGAGGGAGCCGCCCATGACCTCATGGTTGCCCGGCACATAGACCCAGGGCACCTCCGTCCCCAGTTCCTCGGTCAGTATCCGCCGGGCGAACGCCAGGTCCTGCGGCGATCCCTCGTCCACGAGGTCCCCGTTGATCAGGAGGAAGTCCGGCCGGGCCGCCCTGATCTCCCGCAGACCGCGCCGCGCCTGCCGGACCAGGGCACTGTCCGGTTCACGCGCCACGAACTGCGCGTCGGACAGGACGGCGAACCGCCAGGCACGCCCGGCGGTCCGTGCCGCCGTGCCGATCAGAGGGTCGGTGACACGAGGTGGCGGGGGCAGGTCGACCGTGGGCGGGACCTGGGCGGTCAGCCCGTCGATGACGATCCGCCCGGTGTACTGGCGCGCCGCCGCCGTCTCGGCGAGGTAGAAGCGGTGCACGGCGAGGGGCGCCGGGGCCTGGGGCGGCACGGTGAAGGTGATCCGCCGCCAGCCGGTCCAGGTGACGTAGGGGCCGCGCAGCAACTGGTCGGAGCCGGTGGCGTCCTTGAGGTGGAGGGTGGGCCAGGCGCCCTGTCCGTCACCGTGGATCCACAGGGCCAGGGACTGGGGCTGACCGGGCAGCGGGATCCGCGCCGGGGGGTTGGCGTAGGCGGCGCGGGTCGCGGTGGAGCGGGTGAAGTCATAGCTCAGCTCAAGGCCGGTGCCCTCCTGCCCGTCGGGGGTGGGGGCGACGGCGCCGGTGGCACGGGCCTGGGTGAAGGTCCAGGACGCGGCGTCGTCGAAGCCGGTGACGGGTGCCTCGGTGAGGCCGGTGGAGACGGCGAGGGTGGTGCTCCGCCCGGCGGCCGTGGCGGTGACCCGTCCGGCTCCGGTGCCCGTACGGGAGGTGACGGCGAACGATCCGGTGCCGTTGTCGCGGATGTCGAAGAGGGCACGGTCGTAGGCAAGGGTCACATCGGCGGGCTCGATGGGCGCGCTGGTGCCGTCGGCGGTGAGGCCGACGAGTCCGAAGGTGCCGGTGGCGCCGGTGTGCGCGAGGCCGACCCGGCGGGTGGTGGGCTCCAGCCGGGCGAGCGGGCCGAGGACGGTCAGCTCGGTCCCGCCGCGTGCGCCCGCCCGTTCCGCGTGGATGGTGACGCGTCCGCCGGACCGGGCCGTGAAGACACCGTTCTGGGTGATCCGGCCGGTGGCGGGCCGTGCGACGCTCCAGCGCGGCGCGCCCTCGGCGGGGCCGAAGGTCTCGTCGTACGCGGCGGCGGTGAGGGCGCGGGTCAGCCCGGGGAAGACACGTTCGGGGTGGCCGCCGCCGACCGGGTCGGCGGTGGGGGCGGTGGCGGCGGGGGTACGGGTCGTCACCCAGTAGCCGTGCGGCCGTCCGCTGCCGTCGGGCGCGGTGAGGACCAGCCCGTTGGGGACGGTCCGCTCGCCGCCGTCGGAGGGGCTGTTCTCCACCCGCAGGGCGTCGCTTCCGGGGGCGCGGGCCAGCAGGGTGGAGGAGCCGCCGCCGTCGAGGTTGAGGGCGTTGTGCGCCCCGGCGTCGCGCAGCATCCGGCCCAGCCGGGTCAGGGTGACCCCGCCGCTGTCGGCCTGCCGTCCGTCGACGGTGACGACGGACATGGTCCGGCCGTCGCGGGAGAAGCCGACGGCGGTGCGCGGGGCGGCGGTGTTGTTGCCCTGGCCGTCGTGGTTCTGCGGCACACCGTCGACCACGAGCAGTTCCCGCCCGCCGACCGCCGTACGCGGCAGGGGGCCGCCGTCGGTACGGGGCCGGTACTCCAGCGTCACCGGGTCGCCGGGCCGCAGCGCGGCGAGCCGCTCGGCCCCGGCCTCGCGGCCGACGAGCACGGTGACACCGTCCTCGACGGGCCCGCCGCCGGGGCGGGCGCTGACGGAGACGACCCGGCCGTCCCGTACCGCCGCCTCCGCGACGGGACCGGTGGCCGTGTCGACGGTGAGCGCCCGGTCGGCGCCGCCCCAGGCGGCGGTGTAGGCGCCGACACCGCCGGACGGGACGTTGGCGGCGTTGTAGGCGGTGAGCGGGTACGCCCCGGACGGCAGCGTCAGCGTCCCGTCGAAGTACAGCGCCAGCACCCGCCCGGCGCCGCCAGGACCGATCCCGACGGCCCGGTGGGCGCCGGGGGCCGGGGAGTGGGTGACCCGTCCGTCCGCGATGCCCGGTCCCTGCGGCGCCCCGGTCTGGTTGATGTCGAAGAAGTCGCCGTTGAACGCGGCCACCACCCGCCGCCCGGGCCCGGGGTCGTGCCGGGCCGCGAGCCGGGAGACGGTGTCGCGTTCGGCGACCTTCCCGGTGGAGAGGTAGCCGACGCCCGTACGGCTGTCGCCGAGGTCGACGGAGAGGGTGTCCACCCGCAGCCACGCACTGGGTTCCAGCCGGTCGTACGAGGTGAGACGGATCCCCGGCGCGACGGGCCGGGTGGTGCGGGCCAGTTCGATGCCCTCGGCGTCGGACACGTCCCGTACGGTGCCGGGGACCGCGCTGGGCGGCGGTGGCGCGACCGGCCGCAGCACCTCCCCGGCCCGGCCGGGCCGGGGATCGACACCGGAGTCGGCCACCGCCGGGGCGGCCGGGGCGCCGAGGGCCAGCGCGACCACGGTCGCCAGAAGCACGGCGGCGCGGTGCCGTCGCGCCCGGCTGGACCCGCTGGCTCCGCTGGATCTGCTGGACCCGCCGGATCCGCTTGACCCGCCGGATCCGCTCGGTGCACTGGATCTGCTGGGTCTGCTGCCAGGCGCCACAACGTCTCCCGTCCGCCGGGGGCATGACCACCCGTCACACCCTCCGCGCCAGGATCGCCCCCAGCCCCCCGCCCGGACCAGATGCCGCACGGCGGATCGCGGCGTCCGGGCACGGAGGCGGCGGGCGCCGGGGCCGTGTCGTCACGGTCCCGTCCACCCGCCGTGCGCTGGCGAGGCCCTTCCTCTCCTGGGCCTGGCTAGTGCTGTGACCATGGCGCCGTCCTCCCGCCGGACGAAGTCCAGGCGAGGAGCCTGCGGCGTCCGGCACCGGAGGCGCCCCCGCCCGGGCCCGCAGGGCCCAGGTGAACGTCGCAAGGCTCGTAGGGGACCCCGGCGAAGCCAAGGGGCGGATTCCCCCGTACGGGACATACGGGGAAGATCCTCACGACGCGGGGGGCACTCCCCCAGCACCAGAACCCGCCAGAGCCGCCCCCGGACTCTTCCAGGAGGGGGAGGCGACACCATGGGGGGAGGGCACTCCGCGGGAAGCGTCGGCGCCCGCGTCCCCCGGTGGACTTCTCCCCGCCCGGAGGCGTACGGGCCATTCGCGCGGGAAGCCGCGTCAGCGGAGGTGCGGAGAAATGGTTCCCCTGCTGCTTGTCCTACTGCTCGCGGTCGTGCTCTTCGGCGCGGGATTCGCCCTGAAGATGCTGTGGTGGATCGCGCTGGCGGTCCTGGTGGTCTGGCTCCTCGGCTTCCTGATGCGGAGTACGACGGCACACGGCGCACGGTCGCGCTGGTACCGCTGGTAGACGCCCGCGCCGCGCCACCGGGGACGACACGGCCCGACCGGTGCCGCGCCGAAGCGCCATTCCAGGCCGGGACTCCAGCCATGGCGAGGGCTCCCACCCGCACCGCTCAAGCGGGTGGGAGCCCGTCTGTGGGGGCGACCGGACCGGGTCCCCCGACTTCCAGGGTGCTCCGTCGCCGTCCATACGGCCTCCCCGGCCCGGCGCCCCCGTACGGCGCCATACGACGGCTGCGGCGGGATATGCCGGGTACGACGCGTACGACGCGAGGATCCACGGTCTACGGCGCGGGGGCCTGTGCCTCCAGCCGTCCACCGCGGTCTACGGCACCACGGCCTGCCCCACCAGCAGCCGCACGGCCGCCGTGATCGACTCGGCGTCGATGCCCGCCAGGTGGAGCTGCTCCCCGGGGGTGGCCGAGCCGGGCAGGGAGCGCACGGCCAGCCGGACCAGCCTCGGCTGCGGGCGGCCGTCGGCGAAGGCGGCGGCCACCGCGTCACCGAGACCACCCTCGGGGTGGTGGTCCTCCACGGTCACCAGACAGTCGGTGGCATCCGCCGCCGCCTGGAGGGTGCCGGTGTCCACGGGCTTGACCGAGTACAGGTCGATCACCCGCACATCGATGCCCTCGGTGGCGAGCAGATCGGCCGCCTTCAGCGCCTCGTGCACGGTGATCCCGGCGGCGACGAGGGTGACCCGGTCCCGGTCGCCGGAGCGCAGCACCCGGGACCCGCCGACCGGGAACGTCTCCCCCGGCCCGTACACCACGGGTGTGGCGCCCCGGGTGGTGCGCAGATAGCCGATGCCCGGCAGCTCGGCCATGTCCTCCACCAGGCGGACGGTCTGGTTGGCGTCACACGGGTAGAGCACGGTGGAGCCGTGCACGGCCCGCATCATGGCGAGGTCCTCAAGGCCCATCTGCGACGGGCCGTCCTCACCGATGGAGACACCCGCGTGGGAGCCGACGAGCTGGATCCCGGTGTCGCTGACGGCGGCCATCCGGATGACGTCGTGGGCGCGGGTCAGGAAGGCCGCGAAGGTCGAGGCGAACGGCAGATGGCCACGGGCCCGCATCCCCACGGCGGCGGCCACGAGCTGCTGCTCGGCGATGTAGAACTCGAAGTAGCGCTGGGGGTGGGCCGCGCCGAAGGCGGCCAGCCGGGTGGAGTCGCCCACCTCGCCGTCGAGTGCGACGACATCGCCGCGCCGGGAGCCGAGGGCGGCGAGCGCGGCGCCGAAGGCGTCCCGGGTGGCGATCTCGTCCCCGACCGCGTAGACGGGCGGCTCGACCTCGGCCGACGGCGCCGCCGCCATCACGGGTGTGTCGGGCGGCGCGGCCGGGTCGACCCGGATCGACCGGATTCCGCCCAGTTCCTCGATCGCGGCCTCGGCGTGCGGCAGCGGCTTGCCGTGGAAGCCCTCCTTGTCGTCCACCTCGGCGACCCCGCGCCCCTTGTGGGTGCGGGCGATGATCGCCGTGGGCTTGTGGTGGGTGGCGGCGGCCTCCTGGTAGGCCGAGTCGATGGCGGCGACATCATGGCCGTCGATCTCGATCGTGTGCCAGTCGAAGGACCGCAGCCGCCGCCCGTAGGCGTCGAGGTCCCACTCATGGCGGGTGGGGCCGCGCTGCCCGAGCCGGTTGACGTCGAGCAGCAGGGTGAGGTTGTCCAGCCGGGAGTACCCGGCCTGCTCGACGGCCTCCCAGACCGAGCCCTCCGCCATCTCGCTGTCCCCGCTGAGCACCCAGACCCGGTAGGGCAGCCGGTCCAGCCGCTGGCCCGCGAGCGCCATGCCGACCCCGATCGGCAGCCCCTGTCCCAGGGAGCCGGTGGCCACGTCCACCCAGGGCAGCCGTGGCGTGGGGTGGCCCTCCAGTGGGCTGCCCCGGTGCCGGAAGGTCAGCAGTTCGGCGTCGTCGACGACGCCCGCCGCCCGGTAGAGCGCGTAGAGCAGCGGCGAGGCGTGTCCCTTGGAGAAGATGAGCCGGTCGTTGCCCGGGTGGTCGGGCCGGTCGAAGTCGTAGCGCAGATGGTGGGCGAGCAGGACCGCGATGAGGTCGGCGGCCGACATCGAGGAGGTCGGGTGGCCCGACTGGGCCGCGTCGGCGGCGCGGACCGAGTCGACCCGTAGCTGCTGCCCCAGCTCTGCCAGTTCTTCGTTGCGCATCTCCGTACTCCTTGGGACTGCTCGGGGATTCACCGGTACTCCTCGGGACTGCCCGGGGATTGACCGGCCACGGTGCGAGCGTTCCGGACGCCCGGCCGCCCGGCCCCCGGGGCATCGTTCGGCCACCCTCGGGTTCCCCCGCGCTCCATGAGCACACCCCGCCCCACTCCCAGGCTCCCTCGCCCGCGCCGCTCCCGCGCGTCACGGGACCTCCGCCCCCGCCGGGGCGTCCCGTCGCTCATCGGAACCCGTGTGTCACCACCCGCCGGGAAGGGCCCGGGCCACCGGGGAACACGGAACGTGACACCCGTACCCTGCCTCCGGCGGCCCGGAGCCGGAGCGTCCGGGCGGGGGCTCATTCCACGTGGTGCCGGGCCCGGGCACCCGCCCGGGTGCGTCCCGAGGACACCGGCCGCTCAGGGTGGCGGCGCAGATACTCCTCCTCCAGCTCCGCCATCCGGGTGGTGTGCGCGGCGAGCGCGGCCGGTGACCCGTGCAGCAGGGTGTCGTGCCTGCTGCGATGGATGTTCTCCAGTTCACGGATGAGCTCCTGCTCACCGAGGCGGGCGGCTTCGATCCCTCTGTGCTGGTTCTCGGCTCGCGACATGGCAGCCCCGCTCCTTCCGGTCTCTGGTGTCAGTGTCACTCCGGCCCCGTGCGACTCGCGAGGAGACCGGGGCGAGAGGAGGATGTGGAGGACACCCACGTACCCGGCGGAACGCGCCCCACCCCGCGGCGCGCCCGACGTACGGCGATCGACACGCCCGGCGACCAGCACGGAACGTGACCGTACGGACACCCGGGAGAACAGGACATCCGAGAACAGGACATCCGAGGACGGGACACCGGCGGGGAACAGGACACCGGCGGAACACGAGGGCGAGTGAGCGAGTGGACGAGTGCCCATGAACGAGTGCGCATGAACGAGCGAACCAACCCGGCCGCGCCGGGCCTGACCGCGACCGCGGACGTCTACGGCGCGCCCTGCTGGGTCAGTCTGATGGCCCGGGACCTCACCGCCTCGCAGGAGTTCTACGGCGCCGTCCTGGGCTGGGAGTTCCGCCGGGGCGATCTGGGGGACGAGTTCCGGGTCGCCCTGCGGGACGGCGCGCCGGTCGCCGGGATCGGGGCGCTGGCCCCGGCCATGCGGGTCGCCGTCGCCTGGACGCCGTACTTCGCCGTGAAGGACGCCAACGTGACGGCCGCCCGGGTACGCGAGCGCAGCGGGACCGTCGCCGTCGGACCGCTCTCCTTCTCCCTGGGCCGCGGGGCACTCGCCGCCGACCGCGACGGGGCCGTCTTCGGCATCTGGGAAGGCGCGCGGATCCCCGACTGGCAGTCCGGGCACCGGGACGCGCCCGCGTGGCTGCTGCTGCGGACACGCAACGCCTTCGACGCGGCGATCTTCTACGGCGAGGTGCTGGACTGGGCCACGGAGCATCCGGGGTGCTGCGATGTGAGTTACGAGAACGACGAGGTCGTGCTGCTCAGTCACGGGCACATCCTGGCGCGGCTCAGCTCGGGCGCGGCGGGCGCGTCGGTGCACCCGCTGGACCGGCCGCGCTGGGATGTGCACTTCCCGGTGGACGACCTGGAGGGCACGCTGGAGATCACACAGGCGCACGGGGGCGCGGTACTGGCCCGCCATACGGCGGCTGACGGCACGTCGGAGGCGACGGTCCGCGACCCCGACGGCGCCCTCTTCACCCTGACCTCCCGCGCCTGACCACCCGGGGCCGCCCCTGGTCGCACCTCCCGGTGACCGGGGCCCCGCCGGGGTCGGGAACCGGTCTGCGCACCCCCCGTCACGAACTCCCCGTGACCGCCGGTCCGGGCGGGCGCCCCGGGCCCGGCGCGGGACGCGGGAGCGCCGACGGGTGCACCGTCGCACGACCTGCGGGCTTCCGCGCTCCCCTGCTCCCACCCTTCCCCGTATCCCGTGCCGCACGGTGCCCGCGCACGTACAATCCGGAGCGGATGCGATCACGCGGTGTCGTACCCCCTGCCCGGGATGGGAGTGTCTGTGATCACGCCTGCGCAGGAGCCTTCGGGCGCGAGCCGCGAGCGGGACGAGCTGTCGACGACCGTCGCCGCCCTCGCCGCCGAGAACGCCTCGCTCCGGGCCGAACTGGCCCGCCGCCGACTGCTGGACCTGGCCACCGGTGTGCTCATCGCACGACTCGTCGCGCCACCCGCCGAGGCGGCCGAACACCTGTCCCGACTGGCCCGGGAGACCGGCGTCGGCGCCGAGGAGCTGGCGGCCGACATCGTCAACGGCGTCACCGGCACCATCACCGTCACCGCTCCCCCGGCCACCGGGAACGACACCGCCCCCGGGGACGAGGGCCCCGCCGAGACCCGCCGCAGCCGACGGGCGGCGACCGCCGCCGAGGCACGGCACACCGTGAACGAG
>NZ_JBHVHF010000314.1:0-8563 GCF_042800315.1 Streptomyces sp. NPDC057638 | reverse complement strand
GCCCGGATCCCGGGCTCGGCGCGACGAGGTGGCCGGGCTGCTGGGCGCAGCGGTGCTGGCGTGACTTCGGGTAGAGCGCCTCGAAGCCGTCGGCATTGAAGTTGTGGATCACGTC
Source organism: Streptomyces sp. NPDC057638 (assembly GCF_042800315.1). NCBI lineage: Bacteria > Bacillati > Actinomycetota > Actinomycetes > Kitasatosporales > Streptomycetaceae > Streptomyces > Streptomyces sp. NPDC057638. Next base: position 8,448 of record NZ_JBHVHF010000314.1, on the reverse strand, counting down.
TCGGACCCGGTCCGCGCTGGTGAACGCCATATCAGGGATGTTCGCCGCCGGCATGCGCTGAGCGGACAGCAGCACCATCTGGGCCCGCCGTCAGGTCACCACCGACCCAGTGCCCCGGCGGATGATCCGCAGCAGCCGTCTTCCCTCGTCGTCATCGATCTCACGGACCTGCGCCCGTTCGGCCACGTGATCATTCTGGCCGCCCGGCGCGGCAACCGGGCGACACGTCACGACGGGGCGAACGATGTCTGATGCGGCGCTAGTACAGGGTTTCGCCCATCGGTGATCCTTCGCCCGTGACGTAGGCACGGATCGCTGCCAGATACTCGTCGCGGCCGACACGGCCGTCCTCGTCGGTGTCCAGCGCGGCAAAAGCGGCGTCGGACTTGTCGACCTGGTTGCCCAGTGCTTCGCGCAGCATCGTGAACTCGGACCGGTTCAGGTGGTTGTCCTGGTCTGTGTCAGCGAGGTCGAACAGCGCACCGAGCGCGTACTTGCAGAGGGTGTCGAACTTTTCGGCGTCCACCCAGTCCGCGTACTCGTCATATGTCATGATGCCGTCGCCGTTGGCGTCCATGGCCGCCCAGGCCCGCTCTCCCGTGGCGTACGCGGCAAGGACGAGCGGGTCATCGCCGGAGCGTCCGGACGCCTTCACCGCCCGTTCGATCCGGACGAAGTAGTCGTGCCGGGAGGCGACTCCGTCTCCATCCATGTCCAGCATGGCGAAGACGCGCGCCTTCGGGGCTTCTACGACCTGCGGGTCAGGCATGGGGGCGGCCTTCCTGTGCGTGGTGGGTCTCCGGGCTCGAACTCAAGCGACTGACGCGGTCGGCGTGATGGTCATCGCGGCTGGGCCCTCAACCTCGCCGGGCAGGCCACAATGGGGGATCGGGATCGTACTGGTGACGCCGGCGTCGGCATACTTGCCTGTCATGACGGTGCCGGTCACACGCAGGTCGACCGCGCCCGGCTCGATGGCCACCTCGATGGGGATCTCGATCTCGCTGACCGTCCCGTCAGGCCAGGTCAATGTCTCGCGGGTGATGGCGCTCAGCCTGGTGCAGCTGCTGTTGGCCGTTCCTTCGACCACCGACTCGACCGCGGCCGGAGCAAGGAGGTCACCCCCCGAGCAGACATAGCTCCGTGTTCCCCTGTATGTCTGCGGCGTCGGCTGCTCCTTGAGCCCCTCGGACTCGATATCGGAGGTACCGGCGCATTCCACCGGCAGCACGGGGGCCGACGTCGCGACGGCAGCCGGTCCCGTCGGCAACAGGGCAGCGGCAGCGCAGCCGACGGTCATGACACGGACGAGGAGGGGGAGGCGCACTGGGAGATTTCTTTCTACTCGAAAGGGGCGAAACGATATATCTGCCGATCATGGCACCGGACAGGTCGAAACCGGGTCTCCTCGGTCAGAGAATCACCCGGACGGTGGCCGGGGCCACGACAGAGGTGGGACAGCCGAGAACCACACCGCGCTCTGAGCACCGCGAGTCATCGTCCTGCCGTGAACCGCCAGATCACGCACTCGAACCGCTGTCGCAGCCGCTCGGACTACACGCCGCACTCACCGATCGCCAGGTACTCAACGAACTACCGCTCTCAACCGGCCAAGTGCACTCGCTTCACGTAAGACGGTCTATCGGGCCAGGCGATGCCACGAAGGGTCGAAGCCGCACCTGCGGGGATGGACCGGAGGCCGGGGCCGGCGAGCACGCACCGGGCCAGTCGAACCCGCACACGCGGGAGAGGCCCGGCGCTCATGGAGGGTGTGACCGCCACCAGCCCGTCGAACCCACGCGCGAGGTACGGCCCCGGGCCGCCGTCTCATCAGGGCGGCCCGGGGCCGTGGTCGATCGTGCGGGGAAGGTCGGTTCAGTGTGGCGGTGGGGTGGAGTGTGGTCGTCGGGACAGGCGGGCTGGCCGGCGGCAAGTCAGGCGTCCGGCGTCGGGGCAGCGCACCGGCTGACCGTCGCGATCGGTAGCCCTGCCCCTCTCCTCCTTGTCCGCCCCACCACAGAGGACACGGTCTAACTCCGCCCCTCCTCCGGTACCACCGGCCACGTCCGCGCCACCAGCCGGAAGAACTCCGCCTCGTTGCCCGCCATGCCCAGCGCGTCCAGCGCCTCGTCCGCCTCGGCCAGTGGCGCGGTGAGCAGCGCCAGCCCGGAGGCGGACGAGGGCGGTGGGGCCGCCGAGGCGGCATGGGAAGGGCCGGGGGAGTCGGCCAGGACGGCCCGGGTGGTCCGGAGCAGTCGGACATAGGCCAGGGCCGCCGCGCGTTCCCGTTCGGTCATAGTGTGCTCCTCCTTGAGAGCCGTGGGACCGTCCAGCATCGCGTGTGCCACTGACAACGTGTCATCACCACCCGCTCCGGGGTGGGTTCACCGTGCTCCCACGCCGGGCGATGAGGCGCGATGGAGCACCGGGCCTCGCGGGTTCGAGACGGAGGGACGCCGCATCATCCGTTCCCGTACCTGAACAGAAACCCTCCCCCTGTCGAATGGATGCCCGGACGGCCGCACCCTCCTGTACCGCCTTACAGGTCATCACCCGGAACGATGGCGCTCCTTCAGCCTCCCATGGTTGTTCATGTGTCAGAACAGCGGTTACATGGTGGGATGGTTGTGCATCCCCGGAGATCCCGTGGCACCCGATTACGTGCCCGAGCCCCCATGGCTCTGACAGCTCTGACAGCTCTGACAGCTCTGGTGGCGCTGACGCTCCCCGCCCCCGGCGCCCTCGCGGCCGGACCGGCCTCCCGCGCCACCGTGGCCGGATCGACCCCGGCGCGTGCCACGGCCCTCGCGCCGATCCGCGATCCGATACCCCAGAAGCCCCTCGACTCCGGGCTCGGACTGACCGTCGAGGAGTACGCGGCGTTCCCCCGCACCCAGCCGGTCCCCGGACCGGTCACCGACGCCCGGCTGCGACGGCACGCCCGGATCAACCATCTCGGCGAGGTCCCCGGCCGCCCCGGCCGGATGGCCGTACCCGATCTCAACGGGCGGCTCTATCTGACGGGTGCGGCCCGGCCACCCACCGTCTACCTCGATGTCGCCGCCGCCATCGGGCCCGCGTTCTTCGCCAGTTCGGGCCTCGGCTCCGGCCTCGGCTTCGTCGCCTTCCCGCCGGACCACGCCCGTACCGGACGCTTCTACACCGTCCACACGGAGCGGGCGGCCGAGGCCCGGGCCCGGCCCGACTTCGCGCAGTCCCCGTCGGCGTACCACGGGGTCATCACCGAGTGGACGGCCACCGATCCGGCCGCCGAGGTCTTCGCGGGCTCCCGCAGGGAGATCCTGCGGATCGGGTTCACCGGCGGCGGGCACGGGATCCAGCAGATCGACGTCAACCCGACCGCCCGGCCCGGCGACACCGACCATGGACTCCTCTATGTCGCGGTCGGCGACGGCGCGCGCGGCGCGGGCAGCGGGGATCCGCAGAACCTCTCCGTACCCCACGGCAAACTGCTGAGGATCGACCCGCGCGGCACGGACAGCGCCAGCGGACGGTACGGAGTGCCCCGGCAGAACCCGTTCACCGGCCGCCCCGGAGCGCTGGGGGAGATCTACGCGTACGGGATGCGCGACCCGCACCGCTTCAGCTGGGACGCGGTCGCGCCCCACCGGCTCTACCTCGGGCACATCGGCGAGCACGCCATCGAGTCCGTCTACGAGGTCCGCGCCGGGGACAACCTCGGCTGGACCGAGCGGGAGGGGCCCTTCGTCTACGACCGGCGCGCGGAGAACCCCTGCGACCGGCTCCTCCCGCTCCCCGCCGACGACGCCCGCCATGGCTACACCTATCCCGTGGCGGCCTATGACCACGATCCGCCCCCGGGCTGGAACTGCCGCTCCGACGTGGGCCGCGCCATCGCCGGAGGCCATGTCTACCGGGGCTCGCTGGCGCCCGCGCTGTACGGGATGTACCTCTACGCCGACATTGTCGACGGCCGGGTCTTCTTCTCCGACACCCGCCGGATGGAGCGTGGCTCGGGACGGCTCGCCGACACCCACACCCTCGCGCTCGTCGACCGCGACGGACGTACGGTCACCGCGCGCCAGCTCGCCGGGCATCCCCGGGTCGATCTGCGGCTCGGCCGGGACGCCCAGGGCGAGCTGTATCTGCTCTCCAAGGCCAACGGCAGGATCTGGAAGGTCACCGGTGTCCGGGGCTTCGCCGACTGCCGCCCGGAGGGGACCACCCTGGCCCAGCTCACCGACGCCGCGCACTGGGCCCCGGTCACCCCCGCGAAGTGGCGCTTCCCGCCGGGTGTGGTGACCCTCGCCGAGCCGGGGGCGGCCCGTCCCGGGCCGCGCCGGCCCTTCGAGTACGCGGTCCTGACGGCGGGCCCCCGGTTCGGGCGGGTCGAGATCGACGCGGAGGTCCGGCTGGACACCCCCGTCGAGATCACCAACCGGGATGTGATCCTTGTCCTCGCGTATCAGTCCGACACCCGGTTCGCCTATGTCCATCTCTCCTCGGACCACACGATCTACCCCCATAACGGGATCTTCGTGGTCGACGGCGCCGACCGGGTCCGCGTCGACCACCAGTGGAACGGCTCGACCGGCGCGCCCCCGGCGATCCGTGACGCCGCCTGGCACCGGGTCCGGGTGGTGCACTGCGCGGAGAGCGGGCAGATCGCGGTGTATGTCGACGGCTCGGCGCGGCCGCTGATGACGGCCGTGGACCGTACGTTCACGGCCGGACGGGTGGGCTTCGGCTCGTTCGACAACGTGGGCAGTCTGCGGGCGCTCACCGTACGGGGACGGCCCGAGGGGTCCTGACACCCGCGCACCCGGCGTGCCCCGGGATGGACCGGCGGCTTCCAGGCGCTGGCCCCCGGGGAGCCGGTAACGCCCGGAAGGGCCCGCACGGCCGATGCCGTGCGAGCCCTTCGTCACGGCCGCGTACCGCCGCGTACCGCGTGGTGGTGCTGTGGACCGCTCCGTACCGCCGTGGAGCGGACACCCGGCGTCCTGCCCGATGCCGGGCGTCCCGGCGGGGACCGGAGCGGAGGTCAGACGATGTGGTCCGCGAACTCCGCGTGCTCCCGGGCCGAGCCGTAGGCCTGCGGCTGCGGCACCCCGTAGGTGCGCCGGGCCACGAACCACCAGATGGTGGCCAGGGTCAGCACCGCGACCAGTGCGACGGACGCGTAGTTCATGGTGTCGGCCGTCACCGGGCTGGACTGCGGCAGCAGGAAGAGGACCGTCACGAAGGCGACCCAGACCACGGCGATCCAGCCGATCGGCTTGCTCCACTTGCCCAGGTTCCAGGGTCCCTGCTCGAACCGGTGCCCGGCGCGGAGCTTCAGGAAGACGGGGATGGCGTAGGCCGGGGTGATACCGATGACGTTGATCGCCGTCACCGCGCCGTACGCGGTCTTGGAGTACAGCGACGGTACGGCGAGCAGACAGGCGAAGCCGACCGAGAGCCAGACCGCCGGGACCGGGGTCTGGGTCTTGGCGCTGACCTTGCGCCAGATCGACGAGCCGGGCAGCGCGTTGTCACGGCTGAAGGCGAAGACCATCCGGCTGGCGGCGGCGACCTCGGCGTTGCCGCAGAAGAGCTGCGCCACGATGACGATCAGCAGCAGCGCGGACGCGCCGCCCGTGCCGAGCGCGTCGATCATGATCTGGGCCGGGGGTACCCCGGTCTCCGAGTTCTGGGCGCCCGCGTAGTCCTGGATGGCGAAGGTCAGTCCGGCCAGCAGCGCGAAACCGGCGATCCAGGAGACCCAGATGGCGCGGACGATGCCCCGCGCGGCGGTGACGGAGGCGTTGGAGGTCTCCTCCGAGAGATGGGCGGAGGCGTCGTAGCCGGAGAAGGTGTACTGCGCCAGCAGCAGACCGATCGCGGCGACGTAGATGGGGTTCTCCCAGCCGGTGCCGTTGACGAACTCCGTGAAGACGTACTCGGGCGACTGGTGGTTCTTCGGGACGATCGCCAGCACGCCGACGATGATGGTGACACCGGCGATGTGCCACCAGACGCTGATCGAGTTCAGCACACTGACCAGCTTCACGCCGAAGAGGTTCAGCGCGGCGTGGAGCATCAGGATGCAGACGAAGATGACGAAGGTCGACCCGGCGGTGGGCTCGAAGTCGAACTGGAGGTGCAGGAAGGCCCCGATGAACAGGGCCGCGCCGTAGTCGATGCCCGCGATGGCGCCGAGCAGCCCCAGCAGGTTCAGCCAGCCGGTGTACCAGCCCCACTTACGGCCGCCGAGACGGTCCGCCATGTAGTAGAGGGCACCGGAGGTGGGATAGGCGCTGGTCACCTCGGCCAGGGCCATGCCGACGCAGAGGACGAAGAGGCCGACGACCGTCCAGCCCCAGAGCATGACGGCCGGACCACCGGTGGCCATGCCGAAGCCGTACAGCGTCATGCAGCCGGAGAGGACCGAGATGACCGAGAAGCTGATGGCGAAGTTGCCGAAGCCTCCCATACGGCGGGCGAGCACCGGCTGATAGCCGAGCTCCCGCAGTCTCTCCTCCTCGTCGACGGGCGCTGCTTTGCCCGCCCCAGACCATCTGGGAGAGGGGATGGACATGGTGAAACCTCCGGGGGGAAAGGTTGGCACTGAACTGTCGGGTGGGACATCGCGGATACGCCCGGCCGGGGGACCGGGGCGGCGATGGTGTGCGGCCCGGCTGGACGCCGGGGGCACGGGTGGTGCGGGCCCGGCTGACACCGGGCACGGTGGCGCGTCCCGGTCGGGGGACCGGATCGACCCGGTGGGCCGGGTCTACGCGATGGTGCGGCCGGCCGTTCGACCGGGGTCGGCGACCGGGATGGTACGGGGGTGTCCGGCGGCCGGGGTCAGGGGGGCTGATGGATCAGACCCCCCTAGCGGCGCGCCTCGCGGACGGCGGTGAGACAGCGGCCACGGGCCCGGAGGAAGACCTCCTCGGCCAGGGTCGGATCGCCGGGGCTCTGCGAGCGGTACAGCCAGGGTGGAGCGGTGAAGTACGGCCCGAGCGCCTCGAAGACACGGCCCGCCTCGGCGAACCTCCCCGCGCCCCACAGGGCGTGCGCGAGATGGTTCAGATCGAGCAGCGACTGTTCGGCCGGGTCGACATGGTCGAACCAGCCCTCCAGCGCCAGCATCGCCTCCCGGGTGGCGTCGTCCGTCACCCAGTGCAGGTCGAGCGCGCGCTCGTGCCCCTTGTCGCGACGGTAGCGCTCCACCCGTACGAAGAGGGGGAGTGCCAGCAGCGCGGAGCCCGCGGGCGCGGCCGACGCCGCCCACTGCACGAAGTTGACCGCCTCGGAGAGATGGCCGCCCGACTTGCGCGCGTACACGAACTGGAGCATCCGGTGGTACGCCTCGCGGTTGAACGGATCCCTGCGATGCGCCTCCGCCAGCAGGCCCCAGGGCCCCGGGAAGAGCATCGGGCCCGGTGGGACCTGTCGGTGCTCCTCCAGCTTCTGCTGCTCGTCCAGTTGGGACAGGGCGAGCAGACAGACCCAGGGGACCGGGTCGTCCGGCCCCTGGTGGGCGGCGATCCGGCAGCTCTCCCACGCCTCGTGCCACAGCTCCTGCGTGGCCCGGTGACCCTCACGGTGGGCGCGGAGCGCGCGTTCGACGGAGATCCGGCACTGCATCACGATCCCGGGCAGGGATGTGGGCTCCTCGGCCCTCCATGCCTGCACGGCGTCCGAACCGGCCGCCGCGACGGCGAGGACCTGCGTCCGCTGGGTCCACACACCCCAGGTGGTGGTGGAGTGCAGCAGATTGCGCATGGAGAGCCAGCGGCCGGTTCTTAAGTCCTGGAGGGCTGAGCGCAGTTCGTTGTCATGGCCCGCCGGGTGGTAGACCGGGCGGAACTGCTCCTGAGACATCAGTCCGCCGCCGTCCCCGTCCGTCTGCTCCGGCATGGGTGTCGAAAAATGGTCGTCATGGGCCCTCATAGGGACAGATGGGGGGTGAGTGTCAGGGGTGGAGGTATGGGTTCCAGCCCTGTATGCGCGCCGATCTTACTCAACCAAACGATTACGACAAGAAGTTGACCAAGATTGATCACATGGTAGGGCGTCGGGCGGACTGCCCCGATCCGTGCAACTCGTCGCTGACGTGCGGCGATAGCCAATTCACCCACGGTAATCGGGTTTGGGGGTAGTGAACTTGGCCTGATTTTTACTTTCACCCTGCCGGGAGGTCGCTTTTCAGCCATGCGCTGTACCGGTCCGGGTGGGCCCGGGGCGCGCGGGTGGCGCCCTTCCGGAAGCCGTGTGCCCTGGCCTGGCTCCCCGGAGGTGCGCGGACGCCCGCGCGGGGCGGTGGGAGACGCGCGAGGGCGCGCGGGAGACGGTGGGCGGGTTCGGGCCGACATGAGTCGGTGGGGCGCGCGGGAGGCGGTGGGCGGGTTCGGGCGGACATGAGTGGGTGGGGCGCGCGGGACCCCGCACATGCCGAAGCGGCGGCCACCCGGAGGT
>NZ_JBHVHF010000313.1:0-8637 GCF_042800315.1 Streptomyces sp. NPDC057638 | reverse complement strand
GCCCCGGCGTGTGCCGCCGGGGCACCCCCGGTCAGATCAGGGGCCGGTGAGCACCAGGCAGCTGGCCGTGTTGTTCCAGGGGGCCAGGTTGGACCGGCTGGTGTTGGGTTCGAGGTGGACGTAGTCGCCCGTGCAGGCCGTCCCGGCCTCGCTGCCGATGGTCCACAGAAAGCCGTCGCGGTTGGTCAGGTTGGCGGCGGAGCTGGCGCCGTTGTCCACCGAGGCGGTGCTGCCGTGCCAGTTGTTGTTGCGGAACCACTGGTCCGTGTCGCCGAACGAGTACTCGTTGCCGGTGAAGTTGTGCCCGCCGTAGATCCAGAACCGGCCCTGGAGCGCCGAACCCGGGGCCGGGTCCGGGGCGGCGGCCGGGTTCGCCACGGGAGCGGGCCGGGACCGCGCCTCCCCGGCCGCCTGCGCCGTCGGCGCCACGGTGATCGACAGGACGACGGCGGCGGAACACGCGGCGAGGCCGGTGAGCGCTCGTTTGACGGTCATACGCATCGTTTTCCCCTTGTGGTCGGGTGGTGATCGAGGCCGGCCGCTGTCCAGCGGCTCGCCGGGGGCACGGAGTCACGGTGTGGGGCCGTGGCGCGCCGAGGGGGTGTGCTCGGAACCCGGTCTCGGCGGCTCTCCGGTGGCTCTGCTTCCATTTCCCGGCGAGCGTGGATTGTTCGGTAGGCCGGGACCCGGGTGAAACAACCGTCCCAGCGATGTTCGCCGGGAAAGGTTGTTGCACGGATCGTCGAGTGGCGCCGGAGCCTCCGGACGGGGGCCTGATGTGCGGAGCGGCGAGCCGGAATGGCCACTGTTACTCATAAGGTGTGAGGGGTGCGAGGGGCTCAGAAAGGCCGGGCTCGTCCGCCCCGTTGACGACCCGCCGCCGCACCCCTCGGGAGAGGGCCGTGACGCCCCGCCCGGAAAGACCGGAAAGACCGGAAAGAGGGGCCCTCAGCCCGGTACCACCCGTGTCCCGAAGGAGAGCGGGTCCGTCAGCACATCCTGGACCACCAGCGCCGCCGCACCCCGGGAGGCGTCGGCCGCCGGGGAGGCGGGGCGCAGCCGGTTCCCGGCGGCGGGCCAGAGGCCGGAGACCACCCCGGCGCACAGCTCCTGGGCGGCCGGTGGCATCAGCCAGGGCGTCAGCTCCCGGTAGATCCCGCCGAGGACCACCGCGTCCGGGTCGAAGAGGTTGACCGCCCCGGCCAGCACCCGTCCGAGCATCAGTCCCGCCCGCTCCAGGGCGTCCAGGACGCGTCCGTCACCGGCGCGGGCCCGGCGCTCCAGCTCCGTCACCGCGTCGGCGCCGCCGCACCCGTCCACGCCCGCCGCGCGCAGGAGCGCGTTCTGTCCCGCGTACTGCTCCAGACAGCCCCGGGAGCCACAGCGGCAGCGCGGGCCGTCGGGGGCGACGACGACATGGCCGATCTCCCCGGCGTAGCCGTGCGCGCCGCGCAGGAGTTCGCCGTTGAGGACGAGCGCTCCGCCGACGCCGATCTCGCCCGTGACGTAGAGAAAGGTCCGTACCCGTCCTGAGCCGCCGAACCACAGCTCGGCCAGGGCCGCCAGATTGGCCTCGTTCTCGGAGCGGATGGGCAGCGCGGGCAGCCCGGGGCAGAGCGCGGCGAGCGCGGCCGTGAAGGGGGCCTCGGCCACCACCCGGCTCCAGCCGAGGTTGGGGGCCTCGCGGACCGTACCGTCCGAGACGAGTCCGGGGACGGCGAGCGCGACACCGACGGGACTCAGGTCCTGCTCCAGCGCGGAGGTCAGCGCCCGCGCGGCGATGGCGGCGGCGCGGTGGAGCACCTGGCCCGGCGGGGTGCCCCGGTTGTCGAGGTGCTCGACCAGCCGGACCCGGTCGGTGCCGGCGAGGTCGACCACACAGACCGACACATAGTCGACGTTGATCTCGACGCCGATGCCCGCGACCCCGGTCCGCGCCACCTTCAGGACCGTGCCGGGCCGCCCCGCCTGGCCGCTGAACGTCTTGCCCGACTCCGAGAGGAAGCCCGACTCCAGCAACTGCTCGACCAGGGAGGAGATCGCGGCACGGGTCAGCCCCACCCGGGCGGAGACCCCGGCGCGGGTGATCTCCCCGGCGTCCCGCACGGCGCGCAGGACGAGGCTCAGATTGTGGCGGCGGACGGTGTCACGGCCCGCCTTGGGCTCCAGGGGGTCGCGTCCGGGCGCGACGGAGCCGGGGAGTATCACCGGGAGCGGCTGGTCCACGTATCAGCCCTGGGGCCCGCGGTATCCCAGGGACGCCTCGATCCGTCCGGCGAGCCCTTCCCGGTGCCGGGGTCCGCGCGCGGTGGACCCCGCCAGCCAGGAGCGGCACTTGGAGCCGAGGAGCAGTCCGAAGCTCTCGGCCTCGCTCTCCTCGGTCTGGTCGAAGTGGGTGCGCGCGGCGACCTTGAGGACGGTGTCCTGGAGGTCGGCCTCGTCGCTGAGCAGCCGGGCGGCGACGGCCGCGCCCTCCACATGGTGGGAGCAGTGTCCGGCCTTCATATGCCACAGTTCATGGCCGAGAATGACCAGCTGGTGGTCGGGCGCGGTGCGCTCCTCGATGACGATCAGGTCCTGGTCGGTCATGTCCAGCCAGAGTCCGCTCGCGGTGCCGGGCGGGAAGGTGGCCGTGCGGTACCGGACGGGCCTGCCGCGCCGTCTGCTCATCTGGCCGCAGAGCGCGGTGTAGAGATCGCCGGGCTCGGCCGGGGCTGGCAGATCGAGTCCGGCTACCAGTTCGCCGCAGAGCCGACGCATCTCCTTGCCAATGCTCACCGTTCTCCTCTCCACCTGTAGCGGCCGTGGGCACACCCGCGGCACCACCCTGCCCTGACCACCGGCCCGTTCTGAAGACAGGTTTCCGTCAGTCAGACGTCATCGGGCCTCGTGGAATCGGCCGGATCTGTCGGTTTGACACTCTCCAGCAGCATGTCGAGCCACTCGGTGACCTTGTCGCGGTGCTTGTCGGTGGGCAGTTGCGCGGCCCGCCAGGCGATGCCGCGCACTCCGTGGTCCTGGAGGAGCCGCTCCAGCGGGTCGGCGTCGGCGGCGACGTCGGCGCAGTCCTGGAGCAGCCGCTGCTCGGTGCGGAGCAGCGCGTCATGGAGGGCGTCGGGGTCCTCGGCGGTCAGGAAGCCCGCGTGGACGCCGAAGAACCGCTGGATGGCGTCGCAGTGCTCCATCGTGGGGCGGCGGTCGCCGTTGATGAGGGCGCCCGCCTGCTGCCGGGACATTCCGGCGCCGTCGGCGATCTCCTGCTGGGTGTAGCGGCGGCCGTTGGGCTTCAGCCGTGTTCGGCGCAGCAGGTCGAACCGCTGGAGGAAGCGCGCCTGGAGGTCCGGTTCGCCCGCGGGACGCCCCGTGAGCAGGGCACCGACCACGTCGGCGGGGACTCCGGATGCCTCCGAGAGCAGGTGGACGTCGAAGACCTCGCCGTGGCTCAGTCCGAGTCTGTCCGCGAGTTCGGCGACCCGGGCGACGGACGCCGCCACAAGGTCTGCGGCCGCCGGGCCCGGAACCAAGAAGCCGTCTGTCACCAGTAGGTCTCCTAGATCACACGAGATGGCTCCGCACACAAGGGGCTGCCCGGAGGTTAACCGTTTCAGGGAAGCGCAACCAGCTCTTGCCACAGTTGTGGCGAGATCTCGGCGCTCAGCGACACTGAATGCCACGATAGTTGACATCGTTGCGCTTCCGGTAGCAGGATCGCCAGGCGGGGTGAAGATCCACAGGGCGCTGCCGCAGCGGGACTTCGAGAAGGGTGGCGTTCTCGATGACACACATGGCGGGCAATGGCCGTCCGGGTGTCCACGGGCGTGGGACAAGCCGCGGAACGCTGAGGTCCAGGAGACTCGCCGAGATACTGCGCGAGCGCAGGGAAGAGCTGGGACTCGGCGTCGCGGACGTCGCCGCCCGGCTCGGCATCACCACCGGCGAGTACGCCGAGTGGGAGGCCGCCACCCGCTCCGACTGGACCGAGGAGAACCTCTACGCCCTGGTCGACGCGTTGGAGATGAGCGACCAGCAGGGCGGCTGGCTCTTCCGGCTCGCCCTGGACAGTGAACCGTCCCGCCCGTTCGGCCCCGCCGCGCGCACCACCATCCCGCTGGGACCGGCCCGTCCCTCGGGTCCCGCCTTTCCCTCGGGTCCCGTCCGTCCCTATGTCAACGTCCGTACACCGCCCCCCGGACCGTCGGTCTCCTCCGAGCCCGCCGCCGTCACCGACCCGGGCACCCTCGCGTACCTCCGCGATTACGCGGCGATGATGGACACCGTCCCGCTGCCCTCGGTCCTCTACGACCGGCGCTGGGACGTCACCCATGTCAACCCCGCCTTCCACACCCTCTTCCGGGGGATGGGCCAGCACCCCACCGCGATGCCGGACCAGAACTTCCTGCGCTTCGTCCTCTTCCACCCCGACGCCGGTACGGTGCTGGGCGACCGCGAGACGAGCTGGTGTCTGCCGCTCCTCGCCCAGCTGGAGTCGGCGCTGGAGCGGTACGAGGACGACGGTGTACTTCAGGCCATTCGCAGCGACATCGCCGACGACCCCATCATGGACGCGGCCTACCGCTGCGGCCTTCCGCACTGGATGCGCGCCACGGGCGCGGCGGCCGTCCACCACGACGGCGCCGTGCGGCCGTTGCTCCACCCCGACCCCCAGTACGGCCGCTCCGAGTGCCGGATCGTGGACGAGACCCCTTCCACGCTCCAGGACCGGGGGTACACCCGGATGACGCTGGTGCTGCGGGAGCGGCACGGCGCGGGCACGCCCAACGTCCGCCGTGGCAAGTCCCATCTGCGGGCCGTCTCGGGCGGCTGACCGGTTTCCGGCCGGGCACGCGGTCCGGGCGTGCGGTCCCGTCGCGCGCGGTGCCTCCGTAGGCGGGTGACGTCCGCCGGTCCCGGACGCCGGTCCCGGACAGCGGTCCCGGACAGTGGTCACGTACGCCGGTCACGGGAAGCTGTCACGCGCACCGGTCACGTCCGTCGGTCACGTCCGTCGGCCACGTACGCCGGTCACCGGCAGCGGCCCCCCCGTCCCGGTCACGGGCCTCGGCCACGGGCGGCGGTCCCCGCGCCGGTCACCGGCGTCCGGCCGCGCGTCCACCGGCCCGGCGGCCGACCGTGATGGCCACCCGCGTCGCCCCAGGTACCGGGGGGCCGTTCCGCCCCGCCCCGCAGTTGCGTGGTCTTGTCATGTACCCGGGGTAGGCGGACGATGACGGCATGTCGCAGCACACCCCACGGGAAGACGCTGTCCCCCCACCACGCACCACACCGCGCCGTGCCCTCATCGCCACCACCGGAACCGCCCTGCTCGGCACCGCGCTGACCGGAGCCACCGCGCTTCCGGCCACGGCCGTCTCCGCGCCACCAGGACCGGCCCCCTACCCCCCGCCCGGCGCCGGGCTGCCCGCCACCGCCCAGCGGCCCGGCCGGGAGCTGCGGGAGCTGCTCGCCCGGATCGACGAGGAACGGGTGGAGCGCACGGTGCGCGCCCTCGCCTCCTTCGGCACCCGGCACACCCTCTCCAGCCAGGACGACCCCCGCCGGGGCATCGGCGCCGCCCGGGACTGGCTCTTCGGCGAACTCAAGCGGTACGCGGCCGTCAGCGGCGGCCGGATGTCGGTGCGGCTCCAGAGCTTCGTCCAGGAGCCCGGCCCCCGTATCCCCGAGCCCACCCGCATCACCAATGTCGTGGCGACCCTGCGCGGCACCACCGATCCCGGCCGCGTCCATGTCGTCTCCGGCCACTACGACTCCCGCGCCAGCGACCCCATGGACGCCGTGAGCGACGCGCCCGGCGCCGATGACGACGCCTCGGGCGTCGCCGTCGTCCTGGAACTGGCCCGGGTGTTCGCCCGGGCCAGACCCGCCGCGACCCTGGTCTTCGCCGCCGTGGCGGGGGAGGAGCAGGGGCTGTACGGGGCCGCGCACATGGCCGCCGCGTTCAAGGCGGCGGGTGTGGACGTCCAGTCCATGTTCACCAATGACATCGTTGGCAGTCCCGTCGCCGAGGACGGTACCGAGGACCCCTTCGCGGTCCGGCTCTTCGCCGAGGGCGTCCCCTCCTCCGAGACCCCGGCGGAGGCCGCCGTGCGCCGCTCGGTCGGCGGTGAGAACGACTCGCCCTCCCGCCAGCTCGCCCGCTTCGTCCGCGATGTGGCCGAGAACGAGGCGACCGGCATGCGCGTCCGGGTGATCCACCGCCGTGACCGCTATCTGCGGGGCGGTGACCACATCCCCTTCCTGGAACGCGGCTTCCCGGCCGCCCGCTTCACCGAGCCCGCCGAGAACTACGCCCACCAGCACCAGAACGTCCGCACCGAGGACGGCGTACGGTACGGAGACCTGCCCGATTTCTGCGATCACGCGTATATCGCCCGGGTGGCCCGGGTCAACGCCGCCACTCTCTGGAGCCTGGCCCACGCCCCCGGCACCCCGGCGGACGTCCGGGTCCTCACCGGTGAGCTGACCAACGCCACCGAACTGGTCTGGCGCCGGAGCGAGGAGAGCGACACGGCCGGGTACGAGATCGTCTGGCGGGAGACCAGCGCGCCCGAGTGGACCCATGTGGTCCCGGTGGGGAACACCACCCGCCACCGGATCGAGCTGTCGAAGGACAACGTCTTCTTCGGGGTACGGGCGATCGGCCGCAACGGACTGCGCAGCCCGGTCGTCTTCCCGCTGCCCCGCCGCTGACCGGCCCGCCCTCCCTCACCGACGCGCGTCGGCCGGGCCGGCGCCCGGAGGGCTACTGCACCACGACGACGGTCGTGCCCTTCGTCGCGAAGTCCCACATCGCCAGCCCGTCCTCCGCGCGTTCGCGGATCGCGCCCGTCTTCAGGTTGAGGGTGGGCGGCGGGGACGAGCCGTCGACCGCGTTCGAGAAGGCGGAGGAGCGGCCGAAGTAGACCGCGTTCTGGATCTTCACCCCATCGCTGCCGGTGCCCTCCTTGCGGCGGAAGGTCACCGTGTAGGAGCCCGCGTCGGGATGGACCGTGCCCGGCCAGACGGAGAAGGTACGGGCGACCTTGTCGCCGGGCTCGACCAGCCAGACCCGGGCCAGCTCCAGGGAGTAGACCACCCGGCGGCCGCTCCCGGACCGCTCCGGGAGCGTGGGCGGGGCCTTGGGCGCGGTGGAGGGGGCGGGGCCGGGACGGGAGCCGGGCGCGTTGGTCAGCGTGGTGCGCTTGAGCGGATTCTGCTCCGCCTGGAAGGCCAGCACCACCACACCCGCGAGGGCGGCCGTGAGCAGTGTGACGACCCAGCCCGCCGCAGGCACTGTGCGTGACGACACGTTGGTGACTCTCCCCTGATTACCCACTGGTGGGAACTCCCGACAGGTCTATGTGCCGATGAGATTACCGCTGTTCGCTGTGGGCGCCGGACACCCGTCCGGGGCTCCGGCCACGCGGGGGAAGGCGCCGGGTGGCCGGAGCCCTGAGGGGGTGGTGTGCTCCCGGGCGAAGCCGGGGGGAGCGCCCCGGGACAGGGCCCGGCGCCGGACACCGCGGCGCCCCTCCCTGGATGTCGTCCGGGGGAGGGCGGCGCTCCGTCGCGGACCCGGCCCCCCGGGGCGTCACACCTGGCGCGGCAGCAGCTCCCGCACGAGATCGGCGACCCGGGGGGTCTCCAGCAGGAAGCCGTCATGGCCGTAGGGGGACTCGATCACCCGCAGACCGTCGGCGCCCGCGATCCCGTCGGCGAGCACGTGCTGTTGCGACAGGGGATAGAGCCGGTCCGAGTCCACCCCGGCCACCAGCGTCCGGGCCGTCACCCGGCGCAGCGCGGCGGCCACCCCGCCCCGGTCCCGGCCGATGTCATGGCTGTTCATCGCCTCGGTCAGCACCACATAACTGCCCGCGTCGAACCGGCGCGCCAGCTTCGCCGCGTGGTGGTCGAGATAGGACTCCACCTGGTAGCGGCCACCGCGCCAGGGGTCCTCGGCGCCCTGGGGCGCCCGCGCGAACCGTGCCTCCAGCTCGGCCGTGGCCCGGTAGGTGATCTGCGCGAGACGGCGTGCCTGTCCCAGGCCCTCATGCGGACCCTCGCCGGGAGCGGCGTCGTGGTAGTGGCCGCCGCGCCAGCGGGGATCGGCCCGGATGGACCGCAGTTGCAGTCCCGACCAGGCGATCTGCTCGGCGCTCGCGGCGGCCGTACAGGCGAGCAGCAGCAGCGCCGCCACCCGCTCCGGCCACCCCACCGCCCACTCCAGGGCCCGCATCCCGCCCATCGAGCCGCCGACGACCAGCGCCCAGCGCCCGATGCCCAGCAGATCGGCGAGGGCGACCTCGGCCGCCGTCTGGTCCCGGGTGGTCAGGAACGGGAACGTCCCGCCCCACGGCCGCCCGTCGGCACGGACGGAGGACGGGCCGGTGCTGCCCTGGCAGCCGCCGAGCACATTGGGCGCCACGACGAACCAGCGCCCGGTGTCCAGCGCCCGGCCGGGCCCGATCAGCCCGTCCCACCAGCCCGGCGTCGGATGGCCGGGGCCCGCCGGTCCGCTGACATGGCTGTCACCGGTGAGCGCGTGCAGCACGAGGACCGCGTTGGAGCCGTCCGGCGCGAGCCGCCCCCATGTCTCGTACGCCAGGCGTACCCCCGCCAGCTCACCGCCCGCCTCCAACG
>NZ_JBHVHF010000312.1:0-8709 GCF_042800315.1 Streptomyces sp. NPDC057638 | reverse complement strand
GGTGGGGACGCCCCCTCTCCGTACCTCATGAACGCGCGCTCAACGAACGCGCGCGGCGATCAGTGCTGCGCCGTGGACGCGGACTCCGACGGCTGGCCCGCCTCGGAGGGCGGTGTGGTGCCCTCGGTCTGCTCCGCGCCCTGCTCCTCCTGCGTGCCCTCGCCGGCCTCGGAGCCCGGCTGTCCGCTGGGCGAGCCGGACGGGGAGCCGGAGGGCTGCGGCGCCGACGGCACCGCGCTGGGGCCGAAGTCCGTGAAGTAGCTGGCCGACGGGACGATGAACGCCCTGAGCTTGGCCGCGCCGGTCTCGCTGAAGTTGAAGACCACTTCCTGCACGCCACCGATGTTCTTGGTCAGCCCGAGGCCGTCCTCGATGACCGCGGACGCGTTGCCCGCGCCGCCGATGACGATCTGGCCCTCGGCCGGGATCGTGAGCGGTCCGGTGCCCTTGGCCGGGCTCAGCTTCACGGTGCCCGCGCCGGGCAGCGTGATCGACTCCAGCGTCTGCGCCGTGCGGCCCGCGTTGAAGACCGTCGCGGAGACGACGGCGGGACCCGCGGTGTTGGCCTTCGGCTGGGTGATCACGTTGGCGTTCTGGACGCTGATCGTGTCGACCGTCACCTCGGCGGTGTCCGGCTTGATGCCGAGCGACTGCGCGTTGTTACCCGCGCCACAGGCGGTGAGCGCGGCGAACGACAGCGCGACGGCGGTCGCCGCGAGGGCGCCGCGTCGCAGACGGGGGGCGCCCCCGGACGGAGTTTGGGGGAGGCTCACGGCTGCGGCATCTCCTTGCACATACGGACCGGCGGTTGACGGATCGGACGAACCGTCGCAATGCCGGGCGGATCCGCATCAGTTCGCGACGCCCGCCGAGATCACGTCAGTTCGCCGACAGATTACAGAGCCGTCGCTCCGGCCCCGCACCCGACCCGCCCCTTGCGGCTGGTCGCACCCCTCGGGCAACTCGCGCGGCCCGTTCCGCGCCGCCACGGTGGATGTTTCACGCCGAGCGTTTCGCGATCCGTTCACATATCGGTAATGATCAATTCCATGGTCGGGTCCGCATTCCGTCCGAATAGCTCCGGCGTGTTGTCGATGATCAATTTCGATTTGGCTCGACATCTGGCCGAACTGATGAGCGACCATCGAACGGATCGATGGAAGTTGACCACGCAGAACCCGGCATATCGGGACGTTCGCCCCTGTCGTGGGCGGCTGGGAGGGGTGTCGGCATGTACGTTTCTCGCCACCGGCAGAGCCGTCCCCACCTGCGAATACCCCCTTCCGGAAGTCGCCCACAGCACGTTCCCGTCTCTGTTGTCAAGCCCCGAGATATGCCCTGACCTGCGAAAACGCCATTCAGTAGAAGCTGTATCCGTGTTACCCTGGATAGCCACGGAAGGGGTACCTGTCACATGACGTTCAAGGTTGGCGACACCGTGGTCTATCCCCATCACGGGGCCGCGCTGATCGAGGCCATCGAAACTCGCCAGATCAAAGGCGTGGACAAGACCTACTTGGTGCTCAAGGTCGCCCAGGGCGACCTGACGGTTCGCGTGCCAGCGGACAATGCGGAGTTCGTCGGCGTGCGCGATGTGGTCGGTCAGGACGGGCTCGACCGGGTCTTCGAGGTGCTGCGCGCACCGTATGCCGAAGAGCCCACGAACTGGTCCCGCCGCTACAAGGCAAATCTGGAGAAGCTCGCCTCCGGGGACGTCATCAAGGTCGCCGAAGTGGTGCGTGACCTGTGGCGTCGTGAGCGTGAGCGCGGGCTGTCCGCGGGTGAGAAGCGGATGCTGGCCAAGGCGCGCCAGATTCTCGTCAGTGAGCTCGCCCTCGCGGAGAACACCAATGAGGACAAGGCCGAGGCCCTGCTCGACGAGGTCCTCGCGTCCTGACGCCCCAGCCCCCTCGGCGCCGTGTCCACCGTGCCCCAAACCCTGATGCCCCGGTCTCCCCGGGGTCGTGTCAGGTCGTGGGGCCCGTCGGACATCGCGCGAGGCCGGGGACGGCGTGATGGGGTGGGCCACGCGTGAAGCGAGGCCGCTGGAGACCAGCGATGCCGCAGTGCCCGCTGACATGCCATGATCATTTTTGATGATGGATCTGTCGCCGGGCGCTGCGGCATTTTCCATACCGGAATGTCCATACCGGCTCGCAGCAGCGCCTGCCGTCGGTGTGCCGGGCCCGGGGCGGCTGGCGCAGACCAGTAGTCACGGAAGGGTCCGTCAAGGCGTCGCGCCCGGCACGCTGTGGCCATACCCATGTCGGCCGAGGAAACAAACCTGCCGGAGTGCAACCGATGACAGACGAATCCCTTCCGCCCCGCACCGCCGCGGTGATCCCGGCCGCGGGCCGGGGCGTCCGGCTGGGCCCCGGTGCGCCCAAGGCGCTCCGTACGCTCAACGGCACGCCCATGCTGCTGCACGCGGTGCGTGCCATGGCCGCGTCCCGCGCGGTCTCCCTGGTCGTCGTGGTGGCGCCCCCGGACGACACCCAGGGCGTCAAGAACCTGCTCACCGAGTTCGCGCCGCCCGAGCGGACCGACATCGTCGTGGTCCCCGGCGGCGAGAGCCGCCAGGAGTCCGTCCGGCTCGGTCTGGACGCGCTGCCGGACGGCATCGAGGTCGTCCTCGTCCATGACGCCGCCCGCCCCCTGGTCCCCGTCGACACGGTCGACTCCGTGATCGAGGCGGTACGGGACGGGGCGCCCGCCGTCGTCCCGGCGCTCCCACTGGCGGACACGGTCAAGGAGGTCGAGCCGCGGGAGAAGGGGGAGCCGGAGCGGGTGCTCGCCACCCCCGAGCGCTCCCGGCTGCGGGCCGTACAGACCCCCCAGGGCTTCCAGCGCGCCACCTTGGTGCGCGCGCACCACACGGAGGAGGCGCGGGGCGACGGCGCGACCGACTGCGCCGGGATGGTCGAGCGGCTCGGCGTCCCGGTCGTCGTCGTTCCCGGCCACGAGGAGGCCTTCAAGGTGACCCGTCCGCTCGACCTCGTCCTCGCCGAGGCGGTTCTCGCCCGCAGGAGGGCCAACGATGGCTTCTGACCCGCACGGCGCCCCGGGCACCCCGGCGGCCCCGCTTCTCCCGCTCGTGGGCATCGGTACGGACGTCCATGCCTTCGAGGCCGGCCGCGAGCTGTGGTGCGCCGGGCTGCTGTGGGAGGGCGAGGACGGTCTGGCCGGGCACTCCGATGGTGATGTCGCCGCCCACGCCGCCTGTGACGCGCTCTTCTCGGCCGCGGGCGTCGGCGACCTCGGCGCCCACTTCGGCACCTCGCGGCCCGAGTGGTCCGGCGCCTCCGGGGTCACCCTTCTGGCGGAGGCGGCGCGGATCGTCCGGGCCGAGGGGTTCGAGATCGGCAATGTCGCCATTCAGGTGATCGGCGTCCGCCCCAAGATCGGCAAGCGGCGGGACGAGGCGCAGAAGACCCTGGGAGCGGCCGTCGGCGCGCGAGTCTCGGTCTCCGGGACCACCACGGACGGCCTCGGTCTCACGGGCCGCGCCGAGGGGCTGGCCGCCATCGCCACCGTCCTTCTCTACCGCCCGGCCGACTGACGTCCCACGGCGGGCGGCCGGTTCACCCGGCCGGTGTGACGGAGGCGGGACCGGAACCGTACCCGGGTGCGTGTGGCGGCCCGTCGGGGGAGGGTACGGGTAACCCGATCGCCGCCCGGCGACCCGGAACGCCACCGCCTCCAGGAAGGCTCTCTCATGACCGCCGCACTCTCCGACGATCTGAAGGCGCTGCTCGACACCCCCGTCTTCGTCCACATCGCGACCATCCAGCCCGACGGCAGCCCGCAGGTGTCGCCGGTGTGGGTGAAGCGGGACGGGGACGACCTGCTGATCTCCACGACGGTCGGGCGCCGGAAGGAGAAGAACCTCCGCCGTGACCCGAGGGTGACGGTCGTGGTGCAGCCGTTCGACGCCCCTTACACCTACGCGGAGATCCGCGGCGAGGTCACCCTCACCACCGAGGGCGGCCAGGAGCTGATCGACGACCTGTCCCGCAAGTACACCGGCAAGGACTACGCGGACTTCAACCCGGCCGCCGCCGAGGATGCCCCGCGCGTGGTCGTCCGGGTGACCCCGCACAAGATCGTCGGTCGTCTCTGACCCGGAGGTGCCGGGTCCGGCCAGGACCAGGGATCTCCCTTGTACGACATCACAAAGTTGTTCCGCGGCCCGTAAGGGTCGCGGGGCACGGTCGAGTGCCGACTACCCTTGATGCGTGACTATTCGCCTGTACGACACCAGCGCCCGGCAGATCCGTGATTTCACCCCGCTCGTGCCGGGCTGTGTCTCGATCTACCTGTGCGGTGCGACCGTGCAGGCGGCCCCGCATATCGGGCACATCCGGTCGGGGCTGAACTTCGACATCATGCGCCGCTGGTTCGCGTACCGCGGCTACGACGTGACGTTCGTGCGCAATGTCACCGATATCGACGACAAGATCATCTCCAAGTCCGCCGCCCAGGGCCGCCCCTGGTGGTCGATCGGGTACGAGAACGAGCGCGCGTTCAACGCGGGCTATGACGCCCTCGGCTGCCTGCCCCCCACCTACGAGCCACGCGCCACCGGCCATGTGACCGAGATGGTCGAGATGATGCACGGTCTGATCGAGCGCGGTCACGCCTACGAGGCCGAGGGCAACGTCTACTTCGACGTCCGCTCCTTCCCGGGCTATCTGGAGCTCTCCAACCAGGACCTCGACGAACTGCGCCAGCCCTCCGGCGAGGGCGAGACCGGTAAGCGCGACCCGCGTGACTTCGCCATGTGGAAGGCCGCCAAGCCCGGCGAGCCCGACTGGGAGACGCCCTGGGGCCGTGGCCGCCCCGGCTGGCACCTGGAGTGCTCGGCCATGGCGCACAAGTATCTCGGCAGCGCCTTCGACATCCACGGCGGCGGGATCGACCTGATCTTCCCGCACCATGAGAACGAGATCGCGCAGGCCAAGGCGTTCGGCGACGAGTTCGCGCGCTACTGGGTGCACAACGCCTGGGTCACCATGAGCGGCGAGAAGATGTCCAAGTCGCTCGGGAACTCGGTGCTGGTCTCCGAGATGGTCAAGCACTGGAAGCCGATCGTGCTCCGGTACTACCTGGGCACCCCGCACTACCGCTCGATGATCGAGTACAGCGAGGAGGCGCTCCGCGAGGCGGAGTCCGCCTTCGCCAGGATCGTCGGCTTCATCCAGCGCGTGGCCGAGAAGGCCGGGGGGCCGGTGGAGCCCGCCGCCGAGGTGCCGCTCGCCTTCGCCGAGGCCATGGACGACGACCTCGGTGTGCCGCAGGCGCTCGCCGTCATCCACACCACCGTCCGGCAGGGGAACTCGGCGCTCGCCGCCGACGACAAGGAGTCCGCGGTCGCCCGGCTGGCCGAGGTGCGCGCGATGCTCGGCGTCCTCGGGCTCGACCCCCTCGACCCGCACTGGGCGGGCGAGACCGAGAGCGGCGAGGACCTCCACGGCGCCGTCGACACACTGGTGCGGCTGGTCCTCCAGCAGCGGGAGGCGGCCCGCGCCCGCAAGGACTGGGCCACCGCCGACGCCATCCGCGACCAGCTCCAGCAGTCCGGTCTGGTGATCGAGGACGGCGCCGACGGCCCGCGCTGGACGCTCGGCCCGCGCTGAGCCATCGGCGACGATGTGCCGCCCGGCCATCCGGGCGGCACACTTTCATACGTACATATTTACGAGGACGCAGGGAACAGGTAGCACTCATGGCCGGGAACAGCCAGCGCAGGAACCGACGCACGTCCAACAAGAAGGGCGCACAGGTCGGCAGCGGTGGCAAGCGGCGCCGCGGCCTGGAAGGGAAGGGCCCGACCCCGCCCGCGAGCGCGCGCAAGGGGCATGTGAAGAACCGCGTCGCCAACGCCAAGTCCAAGCAGGCCGCGCGCCGCCCGGTCGCCCGCCGCGGCGGCAAGGGCAGCTCCGAGATGGTCGTGGGCCGCAACCCCGTCTTCGAGGCGCTGCGCGACGGCGTCCCCGCCAGCACGCTCTACGTCCAGCAGTTCATCGACAACGACGAGCGGGTCCGTGACGCCATCCAGCTCGCCACGCAGCGGGGCAATCTCCACATCATGGAGGCGCCCCGGCCCGAGCTGGACCGGATGACCAACGGGCTCAACCACCAGGGTCTGGTGCTCCAGGTGCCGCCGTACGAGTACGCGCACCCGGAGGACCTCGCCGCCTCCGCCGCCGACCACGGCGAGGACCCGCTGATCGTCGCGCTCGACGGGGTGACCGACCCCCGCAACCTGGGTGCCGTCGTCCGTTCCGTCTCCGCCTTCGGCGGCCATGGCGTGGTCGTTCCCGAGCGCCGCGCGGCCGGGATGACCGCGGGCGCCTGGAAGACCTCGGCGGGCACCGCCGCGCGCACCCCTGTGGCGCGCGCGACCAACCTGACGCGCGCCCTGGAGTCGTACCAGAAGGCGGGCATCACCGTGGTCGGCCTCGCCGCCGACGGTGACCACGACGTCTCCGACCTCGAAGCGCTCGGCGGCCCGGTCGTCATCGTCGTCGGCAGCGAGGGCAAGGGCCTGTCCCGTCTCGTCGGCGAGACATGTGACTTCCTCGTCCGCATCCCCATGCCCGGCGGCGCCGAGTCGCTGAACGCCGGTGTCGCGGCCGGAGTGGTGCTGTACGAGGCGGCCAAGCGCCGCAGCTGAGCGAATCCCCTGATGGCGCGCCGAACGTGCCCCTGGTGACGCGCTCGGCGTGCCACCAGGGGCACGTCTCATGGGCGGCCGGAGTCGTAGGACGCGCTCCGGGGGCGCACGCCCGGCGCGTGTCGCGCGGCGTCACCGAGGGTCCGTCGCCCGCCGCGGCGGGGCCGCGGGCCTCTCACCAGCCTTGACGGGTCTCGGACAGATCGGGCCGCGCGCGGCAGTGTCCAAAGACCTTGTCACTCGGTTAGATGAGCGTGGACACCAGAACGCACCGGTCCGGGTTCGACGACCAGCCCGCGTTGAGCATGATCAAGGTCGACAGCGACCCCGCGCAGGTCATCGTCAACCACGCCAGCTTCCGGGTGCAGCTCGCCCAGAAGCCGCGCCCCGCACGAGCCCTGGCGGACACCGCCCGTATCCCGGTGGTCCGCGCGGGGGCGCCGGCGCGGCGTCGGCCGCCCGTCGTGTGGAGCGGCAGGTCCGCCCCCGGGGACACCGGCGCGACCGGTCTGCTCCGGGCGGTGCGCAACAGCACCGCCACCGCCGAGCGCGCCGCGCACGGCGGCGATCCGCGTGACGCGGGCGCCACCCAGGTCATCCCCCGTGTCGACCTCGCCGACGACACCGCCGCCACCACCCTCACCCCGGTCGTCGACCGTCCGCTGCTGCCACCCATGCGCCAGGCGGTCGGCGCCTATGACACGTACGAGACCCAGGAAACCCGCGCGACCCGCACGGCGCGGGCCCCCCGCACCGGAGGGGACCGGCCGCGCGACACCTATGGCGACGGCGGCGCCGAGGACGACGGACGCGACGAGTCCGCGGAGCTCGCCGAGTACGACATCGAGCTGGACGACGAACTGGCCGAGGACGGCCGCTCCCAGCG
The DNA here is from genome assembly GCF_042800315.1 of Streptomyces sp. NPDC057638. Lineage (NCBI taxonomy): Bacteria > Bacillati > Actinomycetota > Actinomycetes > Kitasatosporales > Streptomycetaceae > Streptomyces > Streptomyces sp. NPDC057638. The sequence continues at coordinate 1,147 of NZ_JBHVHF010000312.1, read as the reverse complement.
ACCCGGCGAGGCCGTCCGGCACGCGTACTACCCCGGCCGCCGGATGAACCTGGGGGTCGTGCTGCTGCCACTGCGCGTGTTCCTCGGTCTCATCTCCGTCTACGCCGGGATGGGCAAGCTCAGCGACCCCGTCTACTTCGACGGCGGCGAGCGCGGCTCCATGGTGAAGTGGCTCAACTCCCTGCACCCCTGGGCGCTCGCCGAGCCGCTGCGTGACTTCGCGCTCTCCCACCCCGTGGGCGCCGGGCTCACCGTCGCCTTCCTCCAGGTGGTCGTGGGTGTGCTCACCGTCCTCGGCCTCTGGCAGCGGGTCGCGGCCGTCGTCGGCGCGCTGCTGTCGGCGGCGCTGATCGTCACGGTGAGCTGGAAGACCGTCCCGGCGTATGACGCCCCGGACATCATCTATCTCGCGGCCTGGTCGCCCCTGATCATCGCGGGCGCCCCCGTGTACTCGGTCGACGGGCGGCTGGCGAGTGAGGCGTGGCGCAAGCTGGGGCCGCGGTCCGAGCTGTGGGAGCTGCGGCAGCGGGTGCTGCGCAGGGGCGCGGTCGTGGCGGCCGTCGTGATCGGGCTGACCCTGCTCGTCGGGTCCATGCTCGGCGGGGCGGTGCGCTCGACCGAGGTGGTCACCGTGCCCGGTCCGAACCAGGACCCCACCAACCACCTCCCGGGCTCCGCGTTGCCGCACGAGCGGCCGACCGGCGGGAGCGTCCCGGCGGGTGGTCCCAGCGGACGGACCGAGGGGGAGCGCCGGCCCACCCCGTCGGCGAGCAGCAGCGGCCCCGCCGAGGGGGACCGCCCCACTCCGCCCTCCTCGGGGCAGAACGCGCAGCGTACCCGCCAGGAGACGGGCGGAGAGCGTCCGCGTGAGACCAGGGGCTCGGGTGGCGACGGTCAGCGTTCGCCCGACCGCTCCACCCCTGCCCAGGAGGCACCTTCCGGCAGCTCGGGCCCGTCCTCAGGGGGCGGGGCCAGCGAGAGCGGCTCCGGCGGCTCGGACGGTTCGGGGGGCTCCTCCTCCGGCGGCGGCTCGGGTGGCGGCGGCTCCTCGGGCGGCGGGAAGGTGATCGGCGGACTGCTCGGCTGAGTCCCGACGGTTCCGAGACGGAGAGACATATGAAGAGGCGGCCACCGGTCAGCGGTGGAC
>NZ_JBHVHF010000311.1:0-8885 GCF_042800315.1 Streptomyces sp. NPDC057638 | reverse complement strand
GCCGCTCCCGAGGAGGTGAGCCCGGAGGCCACCGAACCCCGCACACGAACGACAGCGGCAGCGACGGACACCGCACCCGGCCCACGGGCCACCCGGCCGGGCCCCGCACCCGGCCCCCCGGCCCACCCGGCCACACGGCCACCCGGCCACCCGGCCGACCCCGCACCCGGCCCCCGGACGACGGCGGCGGCCGCCCCCGGGACGGACCGCCGGACACGGGACGCACCCGGCCGCACCCCCCGACGGCGCACCAGAGCGCGGCGGCGGATCCGGCCTCACCACCCCGGCGGCAGCCAGGCGCGGCAGCCAGGCGCGGCAGCGACCGGCCGTGGCCAGCCCCCACGGTCGGCCCCGGCGGGCAGGCGTCCTCAGCCCCGGCCCGCCCAGATGTTGGTGCCCTCGGTGTCGACGGCGAAGACGTCGATCTCGGCCAGCTCGGCGTCGCTCAGCGGCGCCCCCGCCAGCGCCCCCACGTTCTCCTCCAGCTGCGCCACGCTCGACGCCCCGATCAGGGCGGAGGTCATCCGCGGATCCCGCAGCACCCACGCGATGGCCAGCTGTGCCAGCGACTGGCCCCGCCGGGCCGCGATGTCGTTGAGCCCGTTCAGCCGGCGCAGGACGTCCTCGGAGAGGAGGCCGGGGTCGAGCGACTTGCCCTGGGTGGCCCGCGAGCCCTCCGGGATGCCGCGGAGGTACTTGCCGGTGAGCAGGCCCTGGGCGAGGGGGACGAAGGAGATGCAGCCCATGCCCTCCGCCTCCAGGGTGTCCAGCAGCCCGTCGTCCTCGATCCAGCGGTTGATCATCGAGTAGGACGGCTGGTGGATCAGGGCGGGTACGCCCATCTCCCGCAGCAGCCGGGCCGCCCGCGCGGTCTGCTCGGCGTTGTAGGAGGAGACACCCACGTACAGCGCCTTGCCCTGCTGGACGGCGGAGGCCAGGGCCCCCATCGTCTCCTCCAGCGGGGTGTGGGGGTCGAAGCGGTGGGAGTAGAAGACGTCGACGTACTCCAGACCCATCCGGCGCAGGGAGGCGTCCAGGGAGGAGAGCAGGTACTTGCGGGAGCCCCACTCGCCGTAGGGGCCGGGGTGCATCAGATAGCCGGCCTTGGTGGAGATGATCAGCTCGTCGCGGTAGGGCGCGAAGTCCTGGGCGAAGAGCTTGCCGAAGTTCAGCTCGGCGGAGCCGGGCGGCGGGCCGTAGTTGTTGGCCAGGTCGAAGTGGGTGATGCCGAGGTCGAAGGCGCGGCGCAGGATCGCGCGCTGGGAGGCGAGGTCCCGGTCGTCGCCGAAGTTGTGCCAGAGCCCGAGGGAGAGCGCGGGCAGCTTGAGGCCGGAGCGACCGCTGCGGCGGTACTCCATGGCGTCATAGCGCTCCGGGGACGCGAGATAAGAGGAGGAATCAGTCACAGAACGATCCTTATCACGGAGTTGTGACAGACCGGGTTGGGTCCCCGCCCCGTGCCCGCAGTAGTGTGGCGGCCTCAAGGGGAAGCCGCACGGCACGGGGGTTTGCCGGGCGCGCGCGGGCCTGTGTGGCGCCGCGCCGCAGGTAAGCGGAACCCTGGTACATGTGACCCCCGGACCTCCGCCCATCGTCTCCCGGACCCCGGCACGCGCCGGACGGCTTCCGGCGCACGGGGCGGGGATGCCCGGCAGAATCGAGAGGTGGACTCCGTGAACCTGCGTGACCTGGTGTACAGGCTCTACGCACGCCGGGTGGAAGGCCGACTGGACCACGCCCAGGTGCCCAAGCACATCGGAGTCATCCTCGACGGCAACCGCCGCTGGGCCAGGGCGGCCGGAAGCACCGCCGCGGAGGGGCACAAGGCGGGGGCCAGCAAGATCCAGGAGCTGCTCGGCTGGTGCGCGGAGACCGATGTGGAGGTCGTCACGCTCTGGATGCTCTCCACCGACAACCTCGACCGCCCGGACGATGAGCTGATCCCCCTGCTCGGCATCATCGAGGACGCGGTCCGCGCGCTCGCCGCCGACGGGCGCTGGCGGGTGCACCACGTGGGCACGCTGGATCTGCTGCCCGCGCGCACCCAGACCGTACTGAAGGAGGCCGAGCAGGCCACCCTCGACCACACCGGCATACTCGTGAACGTCGCCGTCGGCTACGGCGGCCGCCAGGAGATCGCGGACGCGGTCCGCTCGCTGCTGCTGGACCACGCGGAGAAGGGCACCGGCTTCGAGGAGCTGGCCGAGATCGTCGATGTGGAACTGATCTCGGAGCATCTCTACACCCGGGGTCAGCCCGATCCGGATCTCGTCATCCGCACCAGCGGGGAGCAGCGGCTGTCGGGCTTCATGCTCTGGCAGAGCGCCCACTCCGAGTACTACTTCTGCGAGGTCTTCTGGCCCGCCTTCCGTAAGGTCGACTTCCTGCGGGCGCTGCGTGACTACGCCGCCCGGCACCGCCGTTACGGCAGCTAGGCCCACTCTCCCGGAATCGAACACCCGCTGTTCACCGTCCCGTCGTCGTCCGGTCTGGCATGGCCGCGGGTGTTCGAGGGCATATCCCTCCCAGGTCGATGTCCGTCCCAAGGACATCGGATCTCGTGGATGGCTTCCCGCCATCCACCCGGGAGGCCCTTTGCACACGACGGATCGCACCCCCGGTGCGGACCACGCGGAGGGCCGGTGCTCGGCCCGCGCACTGTGGCCTGAAGCCCGGCTCCACCCCCCGCCCGTCGGCGGGGGAGGTCCTCCGCCGCCTCCGGCAGGAGGACTCAGGCCCGCGACGGCGTCGCACCGCCGACCTCAGCCGAGGGGGTACGTCCTTCCGTGGTGAACAGTACGAAGCGCCGGATGCCCGACAGGCGCACTTATGTCCTCGACACCAGCGTCCTGCTGGCCGACCCGAACGCCCTGACCCGTTTCGACGAGCACGAGGTGGTGCTGCCGATCGTGGTCATCACGGAGCTGGAGGCCAAGAGGCACCATCCGGAACTGGGGTATTTCGCGCGTCAGGCGCTGCGGCTGCTCGATGACTTCCGGGTGCGCCATGGCCGTCTGGACGCCCCGCTCCCGCTCGGTGACCTCGGTGGCAGCCTCCGGGTCGAGCTGAACCACTCGGATCCCGGGGTGCTCCCGGCCGGTTTCCGGCTCGGGGACAACGACTCGCGGATCCTGGCGGTGGCGCGCAATCTCCAGGCCGAGGGGTATGACGTCACCGTCGTCTCCAAGGATCTGCCGCTGCGCATCAAGGCGTCCTCGGTCGGGCTGCTCGCCGAGGAGTACCGGGCGGAGCTGGCCATCACCGACTCCGGCTGGACCGGGATGGCCGAACTCCCGCTCAGCGCCGACCAGATCGACCTGTTGTACGCGCAGGAGCGGATCGAGGTCCCCGAGGCGGACGGACTGCCGGTGCACACCGGGCTCGTGCTCCAGTCGGAGCGGGGCAAGGCGCTCGGCCGGGTCACCGCCGACGGCGGGGTACGGCTGGTCCGCGGCGACCGGGAGGCGTTCGGTATCCACGGCCGCAGCGCGGAGCAGCGGGTCGCGCTGGATCTGCTGCTCGACCAGGAGGTGGGGATCGTCTCGCTCGGTGGCCGCGCGGGCACCGGCAAGTCGGCGCTCGCGCTCTGCGCGGGACTTGAGGCGGTGCTGGAGCGGCGTCAGCACCAGAAGGTGATGGTCTTCCGGCCGCTGTACGCGGTGGGCGGCCAGGACCTGGGCTATCTCCCCGGTACCGAGGCCGAGAAGATGAACCCGTGGGCACAGGCCGTCTTCGACACGCTCTCGGCGGTCGCGGGCCGGGAGGTGATCGAGGAGGTACTGGAGCGGGGCATGCTGGAGGTGCTGCCGCTCACCCATATCCGGGGCCGTTCGCTCCATGACGCGTTCGTCATCGTCGACGAGGCCCAGTCGCTGGAGCGCAATGTCCTGTTGACCGTGCTCTCCCGGATCGGGGCCGACTCGCGGGTGGTCCTCACCCATGACGTGGCCCAGCGGGACAATCTGCGGGTCGGCCGCCATGACGGTGTCGTCGCCGTGGTGGAGAAGCTGAAGGGGCATCCGCTCTTCGCCCATGTCACGCTCACCCGCTCGGAGCGCTCGCAGATCGCCGCACTGGTGACCGAAATGCTGGAGGAGGGTCAGATCTAAGGGGATATCACCCGCGTTGGCGCCGCCTCGGAATGGGTCCAGCAGCCTAATGGGGCGGCGCTTCGCTGTGGGGGTGTATCCAGAAACCTCTTCCGTCACAGAGGTGTGAGCTATCCCACGCGATGAGGAATTGCCTCGCGGCGTCGCCGTCCGGCAGAGTCTTGCTTCCGTCAGGCCCCGCACACGACACCTCAGCACCCCTGGTGGTGCCCACAATTCAAGAACGTCCGTCGTGTGCCGCCCAAGCCGTACCGGACTGTTCCCGCGTGGAGCCGACCACGGGCCAGCGCCTACTGTGACCCACTGCGGTGGAGGCCAGTGCCAGGGGCACGATGCGTTCGCGGGGTCACCTGTGCGGGCGATGCTGGAAGGAAAGCGTGTGAGCCGGATCTCGGTCCGGGGATTCGCCGTGGCGTCCGCCACCGCGGTCACCACCGTCGGAGCCGTTGTAGGTGTCGCCTCGGGCGGGACCCCGTCGGGCGACACCATGGAGTCGGTCGCCGCCGACGCCACCCTCCTCGCCGACATCCCCATGGGCCAGCAGGCCCAGGTCCAGGTCGCGTCGTTGACCGAGCAGGCCGACGCGCAGGCCGCCGCCGCCGACGCCTCCGCCCGTAAGGCCGCGGAGGAGTCCGCCCGCGTCCAGGCCGCCGAGGCCGCGAAGGCCAAGAAGGCCGCCGCCGAGGCCAAGGCCAAGGAGGAGCGCGAGGCTCGGGAGAAGAAGGAGAAGGAGGAGAAGGAGGAGCGCGCCAGCCGCGACGCCGTCCGCTCCGGCAACTTCGCCCAGCAGAGCTCCTACACGGTCGCCGAGGTCAAGGCCATCGCCCGGCAGATCATCCCCGGTGGCCAGTTCCAGTGCTTCAGCAACATCGTGGAGCGCGAGTCCACCTGGAACTACAAGGCCGAGAACCCGTCCTCGGGTGCCTATGGCCTGGTCCAGGCGCTGCCCGCCAACAAGATGGCCACGGCGGGCTCCGACTGGCGCACCAACCCGGCGACCCAGATCAAGTGGGGCCTGAGCTATATGAACGAGCGCTATGGAAGCCCCTGCGGTGCCTGGGACTTCTGGCTGGACAACCGCTGGTACTGACCCGGCGACCGCTCAACTCCCCGGAGCCCCCTGCCGTCTTGCGGTGGGGGGCTCCGGTCGTCTTGCGTGTACCGTCGTTGCTTCCGGGGGTGCTGGTGACCAGGGGCTCCGGGAAGGAACCATGGGGGGAAGAAGCGTCATGTCACGAGTGCCAGGATGGCTCGCGCGGGTGGGCGACGGTCTCACCGGGGTCGCGGAGCGCCTGGGGGAGCGCCGGGTACGGGAGGACGAGCGGGAGGGCGAACGGGAGAACGTACGGGATGAGAACCGTGCGTACCTGGTGAGATCCACGGAAGCCGCCCGCGGCACGGACGGCACCGCGGGCGAGGAGCCGCCCCCGCCGCATGTCCCCGCCGCACCGACCGCACCGACCGTATCGTCCGTCCCGTCTCCGGCATCGCGGAAGGCCCCACAGACCCCGCCGGCGAAGTCGGCGAAGGAGCTTCCCGCCGCGACCGAGGGCGCGGACGCCCTGGAGACGGTCCCCGCGCCGCCGGCGTACGCGCCCGCCGTCGCGGCACCGCCGGATCCGGTGGCCGCGATCCCGTGGGGGATCCGGGTCGCCGCCGAGGCAGGCTGGCGGCTGCTGGTGCTGGCGGGCACGCTGTGGGTGCTGATGAAGGTGATCAGCGCGGTCCAACTGGTGGTCCTCGCCTTTGTCTCGGCGCTGCTGATCACCGCGCTGCTCCAGCCCACCGTCGCCCGGCTGCGCCGGGCCGGTCTGCCGCGCGGACTGGCGACCGCCGTGACGGCGGTGGCGGGGTTCGTGGTGATGGGCCTGGTCGGCTGGTTCGTGGTCTGGCAGGTCATGGAGAACATCGGTGACCTCTCCGACCGGGTCAGGGACGGTATCGAGGAGCTGAAGCGCTGGCTGCTGGACAGCCCCTTCCATGTGACCGAGAGCCAGATCAACGATCTCGCCAAGAACCTCTCCGACACCATCGGCACCAACACCGAGGAGATCACCACGGCGGGCCTCCAGGGCGTCACCGTGCTGGTGGAGGTGCTCACCGGGATCGCGCTGGCGATGTTCTCCACCCTCTTCCTGCTGTACGACGGGGAGCGGATCTGGCACTGGACGCTGAAACTGGTCCCGGCGCAGGCGCGTCCCGGGGTGGCCGGTGCCGGGCCCCGGGCCTGGCGCACCCTGACCGCCTATGTGCGCGGCACGGTCCTGGTGGCGCTGATCGACGCCGTCTTCATCGGGCTGGGGATCTGGTTCCTCGATGTTCCGATGGCGGTGCCGCTGGCCGTCTTCATCTTCCTCTTCGCCTTCATCCCGCTGGTGGGCGCGGTGATCTCGGGCGCGCTGGCGGTCGTGGTCGCCCTGGTCACCCAGGGGGTGTTCACCGCGCTGATGGTGCTGGTCGTGGTGCTCGCGGTGCAGCAGATCGAGGGGCATGTGCTCCAGCCGTTCATCCTCGGCCGTGCGGTGCGGGTCCATCCGCTGGCGGTGGTCCTGTCGGTCGCGGTGGGCGGGCTCACCGCGGGCATCGGCGGCGCGGTCGTCGCGGTCCCGCTGGTCGCCGTCACCAACACGGTGGTGGGCTATCTCCGTTCGTACGCACGGGAACGGGCCCTGCTGAGGGTCGCCCATCAGCGCACGACACCGGCCGTGGACGGGGGAACGGAATGATCTCGGAGCCGGAGCTGGTGGGGGAGCAGGACGACTGGGGCCGTCCGGAGGAACTGGACGACCGGGGGCGGTCCGGGCCGCCGGAGCCGTCGGAGGAGCCGTCATCCGATGGCACCGCCACCGCCACCGCACCGGCCCCGGGTCTCCGTCGCCCCTGGTGGTGGGCGCTGGGCGGGGCGGTGCTGGCGTCGGCGGTGTGGGCGGGGGCGTTCTTCCTGTACGCGCCGGACGATGCCGGGCCGGGCCCGAGGAACCACCGCGAGGTCGGCAATCTCTGCCAGGAGGCCACGCTGACCTCGCTGACCGGTGCCCTGGGAGAGGCCGAACACCGCGAACCGACGGAGTTCCGCCATGCCGATCGCGACATGGTGATCTGTTCCGTGAACTTCGGGAAGGTCGACGCCAGTGTGAGCGTCCAGCTCACCTACACCCTGCACAAGCGGACCGACCCGGGCCTGGAGTTCGACGCGGCCGTCTCGGGGCAGGTGGCGCGGCTCGGCGAGCCCCTGCGGGTCACACGGGTGGAGGGGCTGGGCGAGCGGGCGTACTCCGTCGAGGGGCTGGGCCAGGCCTCGCGGGTGCTCCATGTGCTGGACGGACAGGCGGTGCTGGCCATGGACATCCACTCCGGGTTCAATCCGGAGGCCGGGGCGCAGCAGACCGATGTCTCGGGGCTGCGGCCGTACATGATCGAGGACGTACGGCGGCTGCTCGCGCGGCTGCGGGCCTGACGGTACGGGCGTTACACGCCGGAGGGGCTCCCCGACCTGGTGTCGGGGAGCCCCTTGGGCATATCAGCGCGTGGGACTACGCGAGGGCGGCCTCGGAGTCCAGGGTGGTGCCGACGGCCTGGACCACGGCGGCGATCTTGAACGCCTCCTGGATGGTCTCGCGGTCGACACCGGCCTTGCGCAGCACCTGCTCATGCGAGTCGAGGCACTGGCCACAGCCGTTGATGGCGGAGACCGCGAGCGACCAGAGCTCGAAGTCGACCTTCTCGACGCCCGGGTTGCCGATGACGTTCATCCGCAGGCCCGCGCGGAGCGTGCCGTACTCCGGGTCGGAGAGCAGATGACGGGTGCGGTAGAAGACGTTGTTCATCGCCATGACCGCGGCGGCGGCCTTGGCGGCGTTGTACGCCTCGGGGGAGAGCTGGGCCTTGGCCTCCGGCTCCAGCTCACGCAGGGCGATCGGGCTGCGCGAGGCTATCGCGGTGGCCAGGACGGTGCCCCAGAGCTGCTGTGCGGAGAGCTTGTCGTTGTTCCCGATGACCGAACCGAGGTTCAGCTTCAGGTCCTTGGCGTACTCCGGCAGCGCGGACTTCAGCGCGTCGAGGGCCATGGGTCACTCACCGGCCAGCAGGGCGACGGGGTCCAGGGTGGTCTCGCCCTTGGTCCAGTTGCACGGGCACAGCTCGTCCGTCTGGAGAGCGTCGAGGACCCGCAGGACCTCCTTGGGGTTACGGCCGACGGAGCCCGCGGTCACCATGGTGAACTGGATCTCGTTGTTCGGGTCGACGATGAAGACGGCGCGCTGGGCGAAGCCGTCCTCGCCCTCGATGCCCAGGTCGCGCATGAGCTCGTGCTTCGAGTCGGCCAGCATCGGGAAGGGCAGGTCACGCAGGTCGGCGTGGTCCTTGCGCCAGGCGTGGTGGACGAACTCGGAGTCGCCGGAGAAGCCCAGGATCTGCGCGTCACGGTCGGCGAACTCGTCGTTCAGCTTGCCGAAGGCGGCGATCTCGGTGGGGCAGACGAAGGTGAAGTCCTTCGGCCAGGCGAAGACGACCTTCCACTTGCCCTCGTAGGACTTGTGGTTGATGACCTCGAACTCCTTGCCGCTCTCCAGCGACACGCAGGCCGTCAGCTCGAAGGTGGGGAACTGGTCGCCGACAGTGAGCACGGTGTTACTCCAGGGTGCTGAGGGGTTGGACAGGAGCCACCTTGTCATACGCGCGATCACGGGTGAAATCGATCAATCGGGTCAGTGTGATTTGCCGGGGCGATCAATGGAGTGGCCGTCGCGGGGCGCCCCTGACCCGCGGGCGCCCCCC
>NZ_JBHVHF010000310.1:0-8896 GCF_042800315.1 Streptomyces sp. NPDC057638 | reverse complement strand
GGCCGAGGAGTATGTCTCTCAGGGCCTGAGGCCCCGCTCCCGGGGAACCGTCGCGCGGTGGGCGCGGTGGCGGACCACTCCGGCGGTCACCACCAGGGCGGCGATCAGCAGCGAGACCAGCATCTGCTCCCGTGCCCCGGCGTCGAAGACCATATAGACGATCACGAACAGGATGACCGCGATGGTGGCCCCGGTCAGCCAGGGGAAGAGCCACATCCGTACGGTGAGCCGCTCCGGTGTCTCCCGGAGGATGATGCCCCGCATCCTCAGCTGGGTGCAGCAGATCACCAGCCAGACGAAGAGCGCCACCGCGCCGGAGGTGTTCAGCAGGAAGGCGAAGACCGATTCGGGCCAGCGGTAGTTGAAGAAGACCGCGATAAAGCCGAAGAGCACGGAGGAGAGGATCGCCGCGATGGGCACACCGCGCCGGTCGGTACGGGCGAAGGAGGCCGGGGCGTCGTGGCGCCGTCCGTTCAGGCGACCGGCCCGGTCAGGGGGCCAGCGCCGTGCCCGTTCCGTTCTTTCGGCCGGAGGAACGGTGAACGCGCTGTCCCGAGCGGAGCCGGGGCCCACGGCGGAAGGGTGCCCGGAGCGGTGTCATCCGGCGACCTGGGGATCCTGGTCCCGGACCCAGGCGTGCAGGCGCTCACTGAGCACGACGTCGTGCGGGAGCCGTTCCAGGCTCCGGGCGTCCGTGGCCGCCCCGCGCCGCGTCAGGCTGTCCGCGAGATAGCCCCAGTGTCCAGCCGCCGCCTGCTCCGGTGTCTCATCGTCGGCCGGCTCGTCCGGCCCGACCACCATCCGGGCGGTCTCCTCGAAGTCCTCGTCCGAGAACTCCGGGGAGTCGCCCGCGGTGGACAGCCAGCTTGAGGTCCAGCCGCGATCGTCGAGCAGCACCAGACCGCGGCCGTCGGCCAGTACGGCCTCCAGCCGCGCCGACACCGACAAGGTGGTGGCGGTGCTGCCCTCCAGATCGACATGAGTGACCAGACGGACCACGGTGGTCATGGCGTTCCTCCCCCGGTTGAGCGGCCCCGTTCGCGGGGCCGCGCTGAACGGACCACGATATCCCGGGCCTGGTCCCGGCCATCCGGAGGCCAGGGGAGGCCCCGGAGCGACCCCGGGCCCGGGCCTCGGGGCGGTCGGCCGGTCGGCGCCAGCAGGGCCGCCGCGGCCCGTGCCCTGACCGGGTGCGCCCCGCCGCAAGGTGGGCCACCGCGTGCCCCGGGGCCGTCCTCAGAGGGAGCGGGTCACCCCGGCGCGTACGCACCCGTACGCGCCGCACCCGGTGGGCCGGTCCACCGTGCCGGTAAGGTGCCCCGCCACGGCGCCCGGGCGGACACCGGGTGGCGGAGAGTGGTGGATGGCTTCGGGCGAAGGCGGCCGCTCTCAGGCTTCGGGCGGCTGCGACAGCGGGCGGGGCACTCGTCAGTTACCCGTCAGCCGCTCGTCAGATAGCGGTCGATCGCCCGCCGCGCCGACTCCACTCCGTACAACCCATGACCCACCATGTCCACGGTGAACAGAGACGCCTGCGGGAAGGCGGCCGCCATACGCCGGGCACCGGCCAGCGGTGTCGCCGCGTCGTGCGTGGCGTTGACCACGAGCACCGGTGGCAGCGCGCCCCGCGCCGGCTCGGACCGTGGCTTCGGCGGCGGCCAGCCCTGGCAGCCGAGCACCATGTCCAGCGCCTGGGAGCTGTAGCGGACGTTCGGGGCGGCCTTCGCCACCCGCTCCCGGATCTGCCGGTACTCGGCGAAGTCGCGGATCCGGAGGTCGTTGTCCCGGCACAGCACGAGCTGCCAGGCCCGTTCGGGTCCGGCGTCGTACCGGGGGACCTCGCCCGTACCGCTGTGCAGCGCGGCGAGCCACTCCGTCGCCGACCCCGGCATGTACTGGCGCAGGGCGAAGTAGAGGACACCCACGAGCTGGTCGGTGTCGATCGTCCGCTGGGTGGGCCCGCCGGGGCCCGGCTCGCGGAGCGTGCCCGCGTCGGCGCGGGCGAACAGCTCCCGCGTGACGGAGACCAGCTTCCGGCCCTTGAGGACGCAGGAGGTGTCCTTCTCGCAGTCCGCCACGAGCCGCTCGAAGATGCCGTCGACGGCGACGCCGCCGTCGGTGAGGAACCGCTCGGCGCTCAGTGCGCCCGGGGCCACGGCGCTGTCGAGCGCCAGCGCCCGCAGCCGCTCCGGGAAGAGACGCGCGTACCGCTCACCGATGGAGGTCCCGTAGGAGGTCCCCAGGAAGCTGACCTTCCGCTCTCCGAGGGAGGAACGGATCGCGTCCATGTCACGGGCGACGCTCTCCGTGTCCATATGGGCGGCGAGCGGGCCCGACCGCCGCAGACAGCTCTGCGCCAGTTCGCCGTTGAGGGTGCGCAGCCGTTCGAACTCGGCGGCGTCGTCCGGCCGGTACGGGATCTTCGCGGCGATGGACTCGTCACAACGGACTCCCTCGCTGCGGCCGATGCCACGCGGGTCGAAGGAGACCACGTCGAAACGGTTCAGCAGCTCCGGGGAGAACTCACGGTCCGCGTACATCGCGGAGTCGGCCCCGGGATTCCCCGGGCCGCCCGGGTTCGTCATCAGCACCCCGATCCGCTGTGCGGGGTCGGCGGCCCGGTGGTGGGCGACGAAGACGCTCGTCCGGGGTCCCCGTGGCCTCGACCAGTCCACCGGCACGTCGATGGTTCCGCACCGTACCCGCGGTCCCGGCTCCGGCATGGGGTCATTGGGGGGACAGGGTCCCCAGCGGATCGCCGTGGGCGCGGCGCCGACGGTGGGCACCGCCTTCCGGCCGTCCCCGGTGCCGGGGGCCGCGACGGCGGCGGGCGCGGTCAGCGCGGCGGAGGCCATGAGGGCGAGGAGCGCGGACAGGACGCGGCCGCCCGCCCCCGGGGCCGAGGAGGCCGGGCCGACCGCCCCGCCCGGTGAACCGCCCCCGCCTCCGCGCGTGATGATGTTGATCGTGTTCATGGGCGTCACTGTGGCGGCCGTGTGTGATGAGCCCTCGATGAACGGATGATGGGCAGGTAACCGCGCCGCTCGGGTCCGGCGTCGTACCGGGGGACTTCACCCCGGGTCCGTCAGGCCCTCGGGTCCCGGACGGGTCGGGCCTCAAGGTTCCCCGGACGGGTCGGGTCCCCGAGGTTTCCCGGACGGGTCGGGTGCCAGGGTCCCTGAACGGGTCTCTGAACGGGTCCCCGGACGCGTCAGGGTGCTCCAGCCTCCGTCGGTCCGTCACGCCCCGTACCGGCCACGCCCTTCAGAAGCAGGGCGCGCGCCTCGGTGAGGCGCCGTATCGGGTCGCGGTCCGTGGTGTCGCCCGTGACCGTGTCGGCCCAGTCCAGCAGCCGGTGCAGCGGGGGACCGGCCGCCGCCACGACGACGGGAGGATCCCCGAGGACCACCTCACCGCCCGTTCCGTCGATGGCGATGAGCGTGCCCTCAGGCAGCGCGCGGTCACCCACGCGGACCCGGCGGGCGGCGGCGTCGACGGTGAGGCGCACCGCGCCCACCACGGCGGGCTTGCCCATCGCCCGTGCCACGACGGCGGCGTGACTCGTCGGCCCGCCGCGCGTGGTGACGACACCCGCGGCGGCGGCCAGACCGTGCAGATCGAGCGGCGAGGTCTCCGGACGCGCCAGGACGACGGGCCCGTGCGCGGCCAGGCGGACCGCGCTGTCGGCCGTGGTCGCCAGCCGGCCGGCCGCGACACCGGGCGAGGCGCCCAGCCCCCGGGTGAGGACGTCCCCCGCGTCGCTCACCGCGATCCGTGGCGTGCGGGCCTGCCGCAGCTGCTCGGGGGAGACCCGCAGGATCGCCTCGTCGCGTCCGATCGTGCCCGCCTCCGCGAGATCGACCGCGACCCGGACGGCGGCGCCTCCGACGAATCGCCCGGGGCGCACCTGGAGCAGCCACAGCTCGCCCGCCTCGAAGGTGAACTCCACATAACACGCGTCGCGGTAGTGCTCCTCGATCCGCTCCAGGGCGTCCAGCAGACGCGCCCACACGGAGGGCTCCCGGTCGGCCAGCTCCCGCAGCGGCCGGGTCAGCGCCCGGCCCGACACGACATCCTCGCCCTGGTGGCCGAAGAGGACCTCCCCGTAGGGCACCCGCTCACCCGTGTTGGGGTCGCGGCTGAACGCGACTCCCGTCCCACTGCGCTCGTCACGGTTCCCGTACACCATCGCCTGGACGGTCACGGCGGTACCGAGACCGGCCGGGATGTCGTGCAGTGCGCGGTAGGTCCGCGCGCGTGGTGTGTGCCAGGACGAGAAGACGGCCGCGACGGCGAGCTCCAGTTGCCGGTGCGCGTCCTCGGGCACGGGCGCGCCGTTCCGTTCTCGTACGACGTGTTCGAAGTCCGTCACGTGCGCGGGGTGTCCGGCGGGCTGGAGGGTCCCGGCCGGACGGCCCGTGCCGGAGCCCCGTACGGCGGACGTCAGGCCCTCCCGGCCGCCGTCCTCCAGGCTCTTCCGGGCGTCCCCGCCGTCGACGCCGAGCACGACGGAGGCGAAACCGGCCAGGAACCGCAGCCGCGCGTCGAGCGCGAAACGGGGATCGCCCGTCTCGTCGGCCAGGGCGCTGGTGGCCTCGGTGGTGAGCCCGAGGTTGAGGACGGTACTCATCATGCCGGGCATCGACACGCTCGCGCCGGAGCGGACGGAGACCGTCAGTGGCCGTCCGGGTCCGCCGAGAACGCGGCCCGTGGCGGCTTCGAGAGCGCGGACGGCGGTGGCGAGTTCGGTGTCGAGGCCGCTGGGGAGCCGCCCGGTACGGAGGAAGGCACGACACGCCTCCGTACTGATCACGAACCCCGGCGGCACGGGCAGACCGAGACGCAGGAGGACGACGAGACCATGGGCCTTGCCCCCGAGCACCTCCACCGGTGCCCCGGTCTCCGCCGAGAGCTGGTGGATCCATGCCATCGCGGTGTCATCCTCGGGTCGTGGTCGTGGTCGTGGTCGTGGCCGTGGGTCGGACGGCCGGGCGGATGGGCGGATTCGGGTCGGGCCGTACCGCGGGCCGGGTCAGTGGCGCGGGATACCGAGAGTGACCAGCAGATCCTCGTGCAACTGGAACCACACGCCGTGGTACGAGGAGGTGTGCTCCGTCAGATACCGCCGGTCCCCGGCCTCCGCTCGCGCCAGCGCGTCGGTGAGCCGGACGCGATGGCGGTGGAAGCGGGGCAGCGCCGTGGACAGCTCCGCGCAGACGGGCTCGGCACGCCGGTCGAACTCCAGGAACCTGCGCAGGACCCGGAGGTCATAGGCGGGGTCGGTGTGGTCGTTCAGTGTCATGACGCCGTCCACGGGGCGCAACTGCCAGGCCGCACAGAGGTCGAGCAGTTCGGGGTTGAGGACGAGGAACCGCTCGAAGGCGGCGGTCACCGCGGGCCGGGCGCCGACCGTGGCCAGCTCGTCGGCGATCCGCTCCGCGTCCACGGCCCGGCCCGTCTCCGTGAGGCCCCAGCCACCGAAGTCGCCCGCGGTGTGGGTGACGAGTCCGGCCACGGCGAGGTCGATCAGCTCCGACTCCACATCGGGCTCGGGAAGTCCGGTCACCGAGGCCACCGCCGCGAGACCCGAGAAACCGGCGTAGCGCAGGGCGTGGAGCACCAGGAGGTCGGCGCCGGTAGCGGGGGAGGACGGGATGGGCTGGGTCATGACGCGGTCCCCTCCGGAGTGGTGGTGTGGGAGATGGCCGGGGAGGCCGTACGATCGCTGGTCGCGCTGGTCGCGCTGGTCGCGCTGGTCGCGCTGGTCGCGCTGGTCGCGCTGGTCGCGCTGGTCGCGCTGGTCGCGCTGGTCGCGCTGGTCGCGACGGCGTGTCCGGCGCCCCGGCCCTTGGCTCGGGCGACGAGTGCGCCCCGGTGGACGCGTACCGCGTGTTCGGTGGTGTCGTCGGCGTCCGGTACACCGAGGGCCGACGCCAGCAGACCACGGTCGTCCAGAACCAGACGGAGGCGCGGACAGGCGTCCGGGGGGAACACCCGCCGCAGATCGCTGGTCATGTCACCGACCCTGAGCCGGACGAGGCGTCCGATCTCGGCCGGGTCGGCCGTGGCCACGGCCACGGTGACCTGGTCCCCGGCCCGCGCGGCGCGCACGATCTCCTCCGTGGCCTCCAGACGGTGGCTGCCGAGGAGCGCGATCACACCGTCCTCGGCGCACCCGACCGGGAGGCCGGTGATCAGATCCCGTGTTCCCTCCGGTGGGTTCCATGGCTCCCGGCAGGCGCGTGCCGCGGGGACATGGGGCAGGTGCGGCGGGTCCCAGGAGTCGGCGAGGGCGAGTCCGCCCAGATGGGCGCAGGCTTGTGCGATGTCGAAGGGGTCGCCGGACCCGAGGGCCGGATCGACCGACGCGCCCGGCCCGTCCAGCAGCCGCAGGACCAGCTCGGCCCGCCGCACCTGCCGTACCGGTGGCACCCCGTCCGGGCTCCGTGCCTCCAGCGCGAGTGCCAGGAGCAGCGCCTCCAGCCGGGCCAGCTGTCCGAACGCGGCGCGGATCGGCCCGCCGTCCAGCACACCGGCCAGGGAGCGCGACCGCACCTGATCGACGGCGGTCATGTCGCCGGTCAGGGGCAGTCGGCCGAGTCGGGCACGGGCGAACGCGCCGAGTGTCCCGGCGAGGGGCGGGGGCGGGGCCTGGGGCGGCGGGGGACCTCCGTCGACGGCGGGGTGTTCGACGGGAGTGTCGCCGACCAGGTCGAGCAGGACCGCCAGATAGAGGGCGCGTTTGCTCGGGAAGTTCGAGTACACCGCGCCACGCGTCAGTTCGGCGCGTTCGGCGATCCCGTCGACCTTCGCCGCGGCGTAGCCCCGCTCGGTGAACTCCGCCCTCGCCGCGGCCAGCACGGTGGCGCGGGTGCGCTCCTGCTGCTGGGCCCGGGACAACCGAACCATCGTCGACCCCCTCCTCCAGAACTCCGCCCGAACTTCCGCCGGTACGGGAACGATACACAGATCATCCCGATGATGAGAACATGTGAATGCGCGTTGTCGATGGACCGGGGCATGGGACGAGGACTTATGAGGCTCCGTCAGCTCGGCAACGCGGTGACGCTCCCTGCCCCCGGACGGTCTCCCGCGCGGGTGGCGGCTTCCCCGGCCCGGCCGGGTGCCCGGGGGCGAGGCCCGGGAAGCGACACCCGCTCGGGCGAGGCACAGGAAGCTTCGCCCCGGTGAGTCCCAGGAGAGCCTCACCGGGGCCGGGGACGCCCCGGCGGGGCTCCGGAGAAGCTCTCAGTCCTCGGGCAGGATGACCCCGTTCTCATCGAGCGGCGGATGCATACGGTCGGGATCCTGACGCTCGATATCGCTCGGACGCGGCCCCTCGGGACCCACGGGGCTCCAGCGCAGCAGACGGCAGGTGCGCGCGATCTGGTACGTGGTGTCCTGGAACGTCAGCTCGATGACCCGGCCGGACCGCAGCTCGCGGACGGCCTCGACATAGACGGCCAGCTCCGGCACCGACACGTCGGTGTCATCGTCCACGATCAGGGGCCGGACACCGAACTCTCCGTCCGGGTCGGCGGGCAGGAGACCGTGCTTGCGCGGCCACTCCCAGGTCAGCGAGAAGTCCAGGGATTTGCGGGCCGAGTGCGCGGTGGCGTGCGGACCGCTGTGCGGCCGCCATCCGTTCGGACTCCGTTCCACCACGGTGAACGTCGGGGGCAGCAGCACGATGTCCCGGTGGGTGTCCAGTGCCTTGAGGGAGTCCTCAAGGACCGCTTCCGGGAACCGGCCGCCGGTGTAGCACAGATCGCGCAACGACAGCCGCTCCGCGGCCTGCGCCGGGGTGACCGGTGCGTCGGGGTCCACGACCGCGCCGTCGTCGACATACGGATCAAGAGTGGGAGACCAGTCGGGGACCAGGGGTTCGGGATCGGTCGGACGCGGCGGCTCCATCCCGTCAGGGCCGGTACGGGCGTACTCCTCGGCGCGGACCACACGGAAACGGGTCCCGGCCGCCGTGAGATCGTCGGCGCGCTCGCGCTCCAGCCGGGCGACCGCCGCCAGGAGCGACCGCCGCTCGGCGACGTCCTTGGCCTCGTCCTTCGCGCGGAACCACAGCATCGAGTGCAGTTCGTCCCGCGCCTCCTGCGGGGTGATGGCCGTCACCGAGACCACCACCCGCCACTCGGGCGCCTCCGAGGGGTCCTGGGCGAGCACTCCGAACCGGGGGCCGCGCACCGCCAGATCGCCGTAGCGCGCCAGCGCGTCGCTCGCGTCGGCCTCGACCGCGGCTTCCACCGGATCGACCGGCACCCGCACCACCATGGGTCGTGCCTCAAACGGACTGAGATGTTCATCCTCCATGGCCCCCATCCTGCCCATCCCTGCCCCTCGCCGGGGCGCGTTCCCGCGAGACCACGGCGACCCGGTCGGGTGAGCGGCTCACCACCTCGGTCGCCGCCCTGGTCACACGGTGGATGGGCGAGCGGAGCGACACCCGGGCGGGCGAACAGGTCGGCGTGGACCGAACGCGCGGGCGGATCGACCGCGCCGAGGGAGTCGGCGAGCGAGGTGAACTTCCCCTTCCGGCGGCGCGTGCCGACGATCGCGTCGATGACGTGGTCGCCGACGTCACCGACGGATCCGAGCCCGGAGCGCACGTCGGCACCGACGGCGGCGAACGCGGTGACGGACTCGGTGACGGACTCGTTCCCATCGGACTGGAGCACGTGGACACCGTTCCCGCGGCGTCCGCGAGAGAGACCGCGGCCTTGGCGTCGCCGTCGTCGGCCGGGGTGAGCGGCGCGGCCGGGCAGTTGGCCTTGAGGCAGGCGGTCCCGTACGGGGCGGGACCGAATCCAGCGGTGTGGGACGTGGTGAAGGCGCGGCCGGAACGCGCCGTGGCCGCCGCCCGCGGGGGAACGTCTTGGGGGCG
>NZ_JBHVHF010000309.1:0-8897 GCF_042800315.1 Streptomyces sp. NPDC057638 | reverse complement strand
GAAGGCGAGGAGTTCACCGAGGCCGTCGACGGTCTCGACGGCCTCGGCCGACAGTTCGGCGGCGGCCCGGCGCACCGCGGCACCGTGGGCCGCGCGCCGCCGGGCCTCCAGCAGGGGACCGAGGGCCAGCAGCGCGGCGGCGGGCCCGACGGCGAGCAGCAGCCGGGGCTCGACGACGGCGAGCACGAGGGAGCCGGTGCCGAAGACCGTGCCGGAGGCCAGGAGTTGCGCGACGGCGTGGGCGTAGAAGAACTCCAGCGCCTCCACGTCCCCCATGGCCGCCGACGCGAGGTCTCCGCTGCGCCGTCCGCCGACGCGCGCGGGCGCGCTCCGGGCGAGGCCGTCGTACACCCGCACCCGCAGTTCGGCCAGGACGCGGTACGCGAGGTCATGGGAGAGGTCCATCTCCCACCAGGTCGCCACGGCCCGCACGAACACCAGCCCGATGAGCGCCGTGAGCGTCCCGGCGTCCGGTGGCACCCGCTCCAGCACGGCCGTACCGACGGTGTGGGCGGCGAGCCCGACCAGGGCCAGCAGGGCGGACTGCCCGAGGAGCGCGGCGAGGAAGGTACGGACGGCCAGGGCCCGATGGGGCACCAGGACCGGCAGGAGGGCACGCAGCGCACCGCGATCGGAGGTGTCCGTGGAGGTGTGCGGCGCGGGAGCGGGCGCCCCCGGGCCGGACCTCCCCTCCGGTTCAGGGACGCGGCCACCCGGCCCGGCCACCCGCGCGTCCAGTCCAGCCCCGCCCCCAACCGACCCGACGTCCCGCGCGGCTGACGCGGTCCCGCCCCCACCGGCGTCAGCCGCCCGCGCCCGCGAGTCCGCTCCGCACTGGCCCGGCTCCGCGGTGTCCGTGTCCCCCACCGCGGCGCTCCTGTCCGGCTTCGAGCTGCTCGACTCCGGCTTCGAGGGGCTCATGCCGCCCTCCCCGCGCCCGCGAGCCGGGCGTAGACCCCGCCCGACGCCACCAGGGTGCCGTGGTCGCCGACGGCCTCGACCCGGCCGCCGTCCAGGACGACGATCCGGTCCGCGTGCCGCACCGCCGCCAGCCGGTGGGCGACGATCAGACAGGTACGGCCACGGACCGCGTCCAGCAGTTCGTGGACGATCGCCGCCTCGCGCCGCTCGTCGACGGCGCTGGTCGCCTCGTCCAGCACGAGGACGGGCGCGTCGGCGAGCAGCGCGCGGGCCAGGGCGAGGCGCTGGCGCTGGCCGCCGGAGAGGGTGGAGCCGCGCTCGCCGACGACGGTCGCGTAGCCGCCGTCCAGCCGCTGGATCTCGTCGTGGATCCCGGCCGCCCGGCAGGCCGCGCGCACCTCCGCGTCACTGGCGCCGGGCCGCGCGAGACGCAGGTTGTCGGCGATGGAGCCGTGGAAGAGATAGGTGTCCTGGGAGACGACGGCGATCTGGCGCCGCAGGGACGCGAGGGTGTACGAGGAGATATCGGCGCCGTCGACGAGGACCCGGCCGCCGTCGGGGCCGTACCAGCGGGCCACCAGCCCCAGCAGGGTCGACTTGCCCGCGCCCGAGGGCCCCACGATCGCGGTCGTACGGCCCGCCGGGGCGGTGAAGGAGACCTGTTCCAGAGTGGTCTCCGCCGCCCCTGGATGGGAGAAGTCGACGTCCTCGAAACGGACTTCGGGCGCCGTCTCCCACCGGGCCCGCGTGGTGCCGGTGTCGGGGACACCGCCCTCGGCGGTGCGCAGCGCGGCGATCCCGGCGGCGGCGGAGATGCCGAGGTAGCCGGAGTGCCACTCACGGGAGAGGTCACGGACCGGCCGGAAGCACTCGGAGGCCAGGAGCAGCACCAGATACGTACCTACCGGCGTCGCGTTCGCCGTGCTCGGGGAGGCGGCCGAGGCGCACGCCACCAGGACGGCGGCGACCGTGCCGCCCTGGACCGCCAGATCGGTGATCCCGGTGTCGACCAGGGATATCCGCAGCTTGGCGACGGTGGCGCGGTGCAGTGCGGCGGAACGCGCCTCCAGGGTGGCGCGCAGGCGTCCGGTGGCACCGGCGGCGCGCAGCGCGGGCATGCCCTGGAGGGCCTCCAGGTAGTCGGCGGAGAGCGCCTCGTACGCGCCCCAATGCTGTTCGCCCCGCCGTGCGAGCAGCCGGTCCCACCACCGGGGCGCGGTGAGCGCGGCCAGGAGCGCGGGCGCCAGCACGGCCGCCGCCCAGGGTTCGGCGAACGCCAGCGCCACCAGGGTCACGGGCGCGATCACACAGGTCACGAGTGCCTGCGGCAGATAGCGCGACACATAGGCGTCCACACCCTCCACACCGTCCACCAAGGTGGCGCGTACTCCGCCCGCCCGGCTGTCCGCGTCCCGTGGCGGTCCGGTCCGCCCGAGGCGTACGAGGAGGGCGTCCCGCAGCGCCACCCTGACCGCGGCCCCGGCGTCGGTGGCCGCCCCGCGCTGCCAGCGGGTGAGCAGCGCGCGGACGGCGACGGCCACGACGACCCCGGCGAGGGGCGCGAGCAGATCCCCGCCCGCGCCCGCGCCCGCCGCGACGCGCGCGAGCGCGACGGCGAAGAGCGCGGCCTGGGCGAGATACGTCGCGGCGACGGCGGCGAGAAGGGCGGTGGCGAGAAGGAGCCGCCGACGCGCGATGAGGCCCGCGCGCAACAACTCCGGGTGCAGCATCATGAGGTCACTTCCTCCGGTGGGACGGTCGGTGGGGCGCGGGGCCCGTAGGGGGGCCGCGGTCGCGGGTACAGCGGGTATGGCGGATACGCGTGGTGCGCCGCGTACGGGAGGTACGACAGGTACGCGCGGCGCAGCGGACACACGTACGAGAGGCGCGGCAGACACACGCGACACCAGGGGCAGGCGTACGGGAGGTACGACAGGCACCTGCGGCACAGCGGGCACGCGTACGAGAGGTACAACAGGCCCTCGCGACACCACCGGCACACACACCCCAGGCACAGGCGACAGCGCCCGGCCCCGGCGTACGGTGTCCGGTCGCGGGCCCGCCCCCGTGGCCGACGCCCACGGGAACGGCCCCGGTCACCACGCGCCCGCTCGGACGCCGGGCCAGGAGGACCGCCGCGCGCCGAGCGCGAGCCCGTGCACGACCCAGTCCCGCCCCGCCCGCCCGCCCAGCGCCGCTCCGATGTCGGCCCGCTGCCAGGAGCCGACCGGCCGTGCGGGCAACCCCAGTCCGGTGGCGGCGAGATGGGCGCGCCCGGCCCCGTACCCGGCGAGCAGATGGTCGGCGAGCACGCGTTCGGGAGCGGCGTCCGAGGGGCACCCATGGGCGAGGAGTACGGCACCCGCGTCCGCGAGCCAGCCCTGGCGCGCGGCCCAGACGGCGAGGGTCGGCAGTACCTCGCCCGCCGCGGCCAGGCGCAGCCGCCCGCCCTCACGTGCGTACAGTCCGGGCCGTTCCCCGCCGAGGGCGACCCACCACCCGAGCCCGTCCGGTCCATCGGGCCCACCCGGCCCGGCGGACTCGGCGGCGGCGAGCACGGCGGCGAGGTGCTCCTCGGCGGGCGGCCCGGACGCCGTGAACGCCTCGACCGGGGCACTGCGCCGGGCGCGGAGGATCTCCTCCACGACGGGTTCCCCCGTGACACCCCCGAGCCGGGCCGCCCGGCCCGCCTCGGCCAGCGCGGTCATCACGGCGAACGCCTGGCGCGCTTCGGGCCCCGCGCCGACCCCGGCCCCCGGCCCACCGGCCCAGCGCCCGTGACCGGGACCGGACCCGGGATCGACCGGCCCGAACCGGGGACCGGTACGAGGACCAAGACCGGGACCGGTCTCCGAGCCCGGACCGGCTTCCGAGCCCGGACGGCGTCCAGGGCCCAGAGCGCCGTCGGAGCCCGGGCCGAGCCCCACCACCGCCAGCGGGAACCGCACCCCCCACCCCGCGCCCCAGCGCGCCGATCCCCCCTCCACCGCCACCAGGCCCGCCACCGCGTGCCCGGCGTCCAGCAGGGCCAGCGGCCAGCCCCGGTGGCCGTAGTGGGCCACGGTCCGCTCCACCCGTACGCCCACGACGGCACGCGCCTCGCCGGGGGCGATCCCCGGGGCCGGGCCCAGCCGGTGGAGGCGGTGCCGCGCGGGGTCGTATCCGTACCGTCCCGGAGGTATCCCGTGCCCCTCCCCCAGCAACAGCGCGATCTCCACCGGGTGGAGGGCACCCGCCGAGGGGACACCGCGCAGCCGGTCCCCGGCGAGGGTGAGCCGGAGCGTCCGGTCGAACGCGCGCACCACGTCGACGGCGGGTCCCGCCCCCGGCCATGGCACGGGGACCGCCACGCGCGGTTCCGGGACGTCCACCCGCGCCGAACGGGAGTCATCCCGCCCCGACCGGCAGCCTCCCGCCCCCGAACGGCAGTCGCCACGCCCCGGCCCGGAGTCGCCCGGCGTCCGCCGGGATCCTCCCCGCACCGGTTCGTCCGACCGCGCCCGCGCCAGCGCCGCGGCCACCCGGCTGTGGGCCACGCGGTGAGAACTCGTCATCATCGCCACCCACCCCTCACATATGCGGCGGCGGAGCGAGGGTGAAGTCCTCCGGGTCCCGGGGCGGCGCCGTGCGCCAGCCCCGGCCGAGGGCCGCCTGGGTCAGTCGTTCACAGCCGAGGTAGGCGAAGGCGGCGGGGGCGTTGGGCACCAGACCGGAGACGAGGACGCGTGCCACCCTCAGCGGGGTCTCGGCGACGTCCTCGGTGGTGAGGTCAAGCGTGATCACCCGGTGCCCGCCCGCCGCGAGCGCCGCGTCCAGCCGCTCGCGGCTGCCGGACCGCAGCGCGGAGACGGGTACGGTCCCCCGCTCGGGATGGGTGAACCGCCGGGCGAGGGGCGTAAGCCGGGGGTCGAGCCAGACCTGGACATGGGCGCCGAGGTCGCGGACGGCGGCGAAGTCGGTCCCGCAGTCGTCGAGATAGCGCCGGTCGGCACGGTGGCCGAGGTAGAGGCCGGGCGCGAGCAGCCCGGCGTCGATGGCCTGGAAGACCCAGCCGTCGGCGTCGACCGCGCCCTGGGTGAAGACCCAGGTGTGGACGGCTTCGAGGACGGCCTTGCGGGCGGCCTCGGCGGGGTCGTACCGGCAGGCGAAACCGGCGGCGTGGATCCCGGTCTCGGGATCCCGGGCCAGCGCGGCGACACACGGCGCGAACTCGGACTCCATCTCGACCAGGGAGATCTCCAGTCCACAGCCGTCGAGATCGCGGTCGAGCCCGGGTACGGAGGCGGGGTCGATGCCCCGCGCGGGTCCGTCGAGGTGCCACCACACCTCCAGGGCGTCGCGTTCGACGACTTCGAGGAGCCCGCGTTCGATGGCGTCGTCCAGCCCCTGGCCGGTGGCGATGCCCGCGTAGTTGAGGTGGTGGGTGCGGGGCAGTTCCCTCAGGGGCCCCTGTCTCCAGTTGAGATGGGTGAGCGCGACGGGCGCCCAGCACTCCTCGCCACCCTCGTCCGCCCGAACCCACAGGGCGGGGGTGTCGGCGGTGAGGGGCCGGTACGGGAAACCCGGCCGTTCGTACTGCCAGGAGGCGTACGAGGGCAACTCGCCTGGTCCGTACACCCGCCGTCCCTCGGCGAGCAGCTGGGCGGCGCTGGTACGGCGGGGGGCGGCGGGGTGGCCCGGCGGCGGCAGCCGGTTACCGCAGTACCGCTCGACGGCCTCGGCCACCGCCGCGATCCTGGCCCCCTCGGGGTCGCCGAACGTGGTTCCGAGGGAGACCCGGTCGGCGGGCCAGGCCCCGAACCGCCGGGCGTCGGCGACCTCGGCGGTCATCGCGGTGTAACGGGTGGGCGTGCCGCGCGGATGCGGGACCGGGGCGACGGACCGTATCAGCCCGCAGACGGGGTCCACCAAGAGGTCGGGGGTCATGCGCAGATCTCCTCCACGGGGTCGATGAAGCGGCGTTCGTCCGCCGCGCGGTCACAGCCACGGCCGGACGCACGGCCCTCACGGCCACGGCCGGACGCGCGGCCCGCGCGGGCGCGGTCCGGCTCCGTACGGCGGTCCAGGGTGTCGTCGTACGGACCGGAACGGCCGACGGCGGCCCGGGCCGCACGGCCACCGGGCCCGGCGGGCTCACCGGACCCGCCGGACCGTTCCGTCCGGCCGCCGCTCGGGATGACGTTCGGGATGGCGTTCGGGATGGCGCGCGGGAGCCGGGCGTGTCCCCGCCCCCACGCCACACCCAGTTCCAGCGCGCCGTCCGCGGCCCGCAGCGCGCGGTGCGAGGGGTGGACCCGGACCGCGTGGACGGGGTCCTCCCCGGTGTGGGGATTGCGGGCGTGGGCGGGGAAGTGGTGCCCGGCGACCTCCAGCCGCAGCCGGGTCCCGGCGTCCAGCCGCCGGGTGATCCAGCCGAGAGGAACGGTGAACCGGGCGTACGCGCCGGGCGGGTCCGCCCGGCGTACCGTTCCCACGGCGAGGGAGTCGGCCCGCCCGCGCGGATCGAGGGCGACCAGCCGGACGAACCAGTCGGCGACGGGGGTGTCGGCGCTCGCGGCCAGCCGTACCCGGGCCTCGCCGAAGAGATCCAGCGGACGCGGCAGCGGCGGCCCGGCCAGCAGCGCCCGGTCGGGGGCGCGTCCGGGGTCGACGGCGAGACCGTCGGAGCGTACGGGGTGGGCCGGGTCGGCGACGAAGGAGCCGCCGTACTGGAGCCGCAGCCCGGCGCGGCCCCCGAAGTCATAGCCGCGCGTCCGGTGCGGGGTGTCCGCGGGGAGCCAGTGGTCGCTGCCGCCGAGGGCGAGGGCGCCGCGCCGTCCGGGGGCGAGGGCGCCGTCGAGCGCGGCGCGCGCCCAGCGCGCGTAGACGGCGCCGAGGACCAGCCGGTGCCCCGGGCGGGCCTCGGGGGCGGGGTCGGCGGTGAGGCCATGGCCCCAGGGGCCGAGCAGCAGCCGGGCGGGCCCGGCCCAGCTCCGCCAGAGCGCGAGCGCGTCCGGGGTCAGCGGGTCCCGGCTGCCGCCGACGACGAGCAGGGGCGTCCGGGCGCGGGCGCCACGCCGGGCGACCCGGCCGCGCTCGCGCTCCTCCCACACACCCGGCCAGGACGGCAGGGCCCGCCCGAGCCGCTCGGGCAGGGTGCGCACCGGCAGATGCGCCAGCAGGTCGGGGTCGGCGGCGAGCGCGGTGTCGAGGGCGCGGGGGTCGGAGGTGGAACGGTCGCCATGGGCGGCCCACCAGCCGGCCCGGCCGAGGAGCCGCTCCACCCCGGAGGGTTCACGGGCGGTGTCGGCGGTCCCGAGCGCGGGAACCGCGGCGATGACGGCGTCGGGCACGCCCGCATCGCCCTCCCCACCCTCATCGTCCAGGGCGGTGACGAGGGCGCAGTAGGCGCCGTAGGAGGCCCCGGCGGCGATGATCCGCCCATCGCACCAGGGCTGTCGGCGCACCCAGCGCAGGGTGGCGGCACCATCGGCGGCCTCGCTGGTGTAGGGGCGCCACTCCCCCTCGGACCGGTAGCGTCCGCGTACGTCCTGGACGGTGACGGCGAATCCGTGCCGCGCCCAGGCCCGTGCCTCGGCCCGGTGGTGGTGCGCGCCATAGGGAGTACGGAGGACGACGGTGGGGGCGGGGGCCCCACCCGGCACCACCGTGACCTCGGCGCCGAGCCGGGCGCCGGGCACGGGTATCCGTACCGGGCGGGTCACGCCCGCTGTGGATACCGGTGGGGATACCGGTTCCGGGCGGGTCACGCCCGTGCTCCCGGCAGCGGCGCGACGGCGGGCACGGGCAGCACCGGGTGGCCGCTGACCGCGAGATCGCGCAGATCGATCCGCCGCAGCGGGCGGCGGGCGGGCTCGCCACGGGCCCACGCCAGCAGCTCCCCGGTCAGCAGCCCGGCCAGCAGGGCCGCCGAGGCGGCCGAGTGACCCGCGCCGGGCGGTTCGGGGGTCATGTCGTCCCAGTAGGCGGCGAGTTCACGGTGGGCGGCGGTCGCGGCGAGACGCCGCAGCCGGACATCACGCGAGGTGACATCGCCCGGTGCGGACGCCAGCGGTTCGAGCCACGCCTGGTGGCCCTCGCGCTGGCAGCGCAGCCAGCCGACGCCCGCCATGGGCAGCAGGTCGGCCTCGTCCCAGAGCCCGGGGGGCACCCGTCCGTCGAGGCACCAGACCACGGCCGTCGGCTCGCGCTGCTCGCGGGCGGCCGCCAGCTCCCCGGCCCCGATCTCGCGTACCCGCGCCCCGGCACCCTCCGCACAGCGCAGCAGGGGCGTGGTGAGCACGGGGTCGCCAAGCAGCCACACCTGACGCCCGCTCAACGGCCCGCCACCGGAAGACCCGTGCAGGAATCCCGCCTGGTCGAAGGCCGTTTCCAGCCGGTCCAGCGCGGGGTCGTCAGCACCGGACGCCTGCGCGGACCCGCGATCGGTGACACCGCCGCCCCGGAGCCGGGCGATGAGCGCGGACGCGGCCACCCCTCCCGTATCGACATGGAGGAAGTCACCGTCGGGCGTCCGGACGGCGAGACCACGGCCGGGGACATCGACGAGGGCGACGCCGGGGGCGAGTCGCACGGGGGACACGGAGAGCTCCTCACTCAGAAACGGCACGGGGGAACACACGAGGCGACAGAGGTGCGCGCGGGGAGTGCCAGCGGCGTCACCTCAGCCACGCGAGACACCAGGGGTATGCGAAGTCGTACGGATATGAACAGACATACGAGTCATGCGAATGGCACGGCAAGGAAAGAAACGGGCCCGCCCGGGAAGGCGATCCGGGCGGGCCCGAGAGGGCGCGGGGCCATCCCCCGCAGCGGGCGACGGACCCATGGGCCAAGGGGAACGGGGGCTGTCGTCACCGAGGAGCGCCTCGGAACCCCCGGCCCCGCGCCGACCGTGGTGGCGGGTCAGGGCTCGGAGCCCCGACCCGCCATCGTGCGCCGGAGAACCGGAGAACCGGAACCGCCAGATCGAAGGC
>NZ_JBHVHF010000308.1:0-9117 GCF_042800315.1 Streptomyces sp. NPDC057638 | reverse complement strand
GGACAGACCTCACCAGAGGTCTGTCCACCCCGCCCGGAGGCGCTGTTCCCAGACGGACGGCCCCCGCGCGACCGATGGCCGGGCGGACGGCGCTACTTTCGAAACACGCCCTAGCTCCGCTCCATCGCCTCCACGAGGCTCCGGGGCCGCATATCGGTCCAGTTCGCCTCGACGTGGTCGAGCGCCGACTGCCGGTCGGTCTCGGACAGGGCGACCGTCCAGCCCGCGGGTACGTCGGCGAAGGCCGGCCAAAGGGAGTGCTGGCCCTCGTCGTTGACCAGCACGAGGTAGGTGCCGTCCGGATCCTCAAACGGATTGGTGCTCATCGTTGTCCCTTCGTGGGTGGTGTGCGTCGGCCGGCTCGACAGCCCGGTTCCGGGCCTGGGCGGCACCACGGGGTCACATGGGCCGCCAGGGGCTGTCTGACGGATCTTGCTGGGTTCGCCGGCCTGATCTACCGGACAGGCCCTGGGCCGGAACCGGAGAGGGATCTCCGGCCCAGGGCCCGGGGTGTTCGCCGTGCCTACGACGTCCTCGCCGACGGCCGCTGCCGCAGCAGCGCCACGCCCAGCGGTGTCAGCGAGTGCAGGGCCGTGTTGCGCTTGCGTGCCGTGGTGACCAGTCCCGCCTTGCGCAGCACTGTGGCGTGCTTGCTGGCGCCGGCCAGGGAGATGTTCAGCCGTTGCGAGAGCTCGCCTGTGGTGCAACTCTCCGAGAGCGTTTGGAGCGCGGCGGCACGCGTGTGTCCGACCAAGGCACTGAGAGCCTGCTCGCCACCCCCGCGGTGACACCAGAACTCCGACTCCGTCGCCGAGTCCACGGGCACGGAGAACACCAGGACGGGAACCCCGAGCTCCTGGACGTTGTCCAGGACCATGCAGGCCTTGCCGGCCATGAACAGCGACGGACTGAGCACGAGTCCCCGTCCGTTGAGATACACATCGCGGTCGGGCTCCCCCGCCACCTCCAGGACCGGAGGCTTCCAGTTCAGCTTCGGGTGGAGGTTGTCCAGCAGGGCGTGCATGCCGTTGGCGATACCGATCCGGCCGTAGGCATCGCGTACCGACGCCATGTGACCGCGCATCTGCCGCCAGTGCGGCAACACGGCCACCTGACAGAACTCGAACAGGGTCGTCTGCACCCGCTGACGAGCCCGTTCATCGCCCCCCGCCTCGGGGCTGGCGCCCGAGTGCAGCCTGAGCAGCGGCAGCAGTTCGTCGGCGCTGTACCGGTCGGCGAGCTGCTCGATCTCGGCGACCCGGGTACCGAGCTGCTCGCGGACGCCTTTGCGCCAGAGGTGGAAGGTGGCGTTCCCCTGCCTGCCGAACTGCTCCAGTGCGAAGGCGCTTTCGACGACAGGACCCAGAGTGGAGATCATGCTTAAACGCGCGAGATCGTCAACCGTGAAGTGAATCCTCAAATCTTCGCCCCCCCCAACATGTCACTGCTGGTGGGCCCGCACCTTGGCGCACAAGTGAGCGTCGGGCCACGGCACGTGTCCGACGTTCGAAGTGCGCGGGAAACAGTCTCGACACGCCACACTGTGGCCACGTCCCAGACCGAGCCGACCCCACCAGCGTTCCCAGTTGACCCTACGCGGCAAAACGATAAAGCGGTGGTTGAGGATCGCAAGGTGTAACGATGATCACGTCGTGTCGACGTTGACAAGCGCTTGACCGCATCGGCAGAGTAGATGAATTTTGGCCGCTGAGCGAGGGGTGTGATCGCGTCATCCGGCAGCGGAAGACGCGCTCACCGCCGCGTTCAGAGACCGTGCCGGTGGGTGGTCCAGTCCCCGCGGACCACCGGGCGCTCCCGGTGCCTGTCGCCCGAAATGGCTGTCCAGGAAGGGGGCGAGGGGCTGTTCCGGGACCTTCGCGCCGCGCGTGGACGGCGATGCGTGGTCCAGGCTTCGTCAGTGATTCCCGTCGCGGCTCGCCCGCACAAGTGGAACGCGCAGAACGACGCGTTCCAGGCTCCCCGCGGCTGAGAACCATGGAAGGCGGTGCCCGGCCACGCGGATGCGGACCCCGGCGGCCGGTCCTGGAAGGGTGCTGTCGTCAGGTCGATCCGCGAGGCCCGCGGACTGGTCCTTGAACGACAAGGCAACTTCCTTGAGGGCCTGTGCGCGCCGCACATAGCCTCCCGGCAATCACAGGGTGCTACTCCCCGTCGTGGCCGACTCGTCCCGATCGACGTCGCGCCGCCCTTCCCCCTGACGCGGGAGGCGGGCGCGCGTACCGGCGCGCGCCACGACCGCCCTGACCGCTCGCGGCGACGATGTGGAGACTGACTCATGCTGCCCAACGCGTTAGAGAAAGCCGTCTACGGCGTGTACGCGACGACCGCGGTGCATCTGGCGGCCAAGCACGGTGTCTTCGGGTTCCTCCTCGACCAGGGGGCACCGGTACCCACCGGCAAGATCGCGGTCGCGCTGGAGCTCGACGAGGAGACGCTCGACCGGCTGCTGCTGGTGCTCGCCTCCTTCGGCGTCATCGAGCGGAACGAGCACGGTGCCTACCAGGTCCCCGTGGAGCTGGCGCCCTTCCTCGACCCCAGGAGCCCCCGCTCTGTCGGCGGCTTCCTCAGCCATGTGATGAACAGTACCCTCGGCCGCCTGCCCCAGCTGGATGGCTATCTGACGGCCGGGAAGCCGTCCGTGGACGCCTCCCTGCCCGCCCCGTTCGACGTCATGTACAAGACTCCGAAGCTCACCGAGGAGTTCGTGGCGGCCATGTGGCAGCTCACCTATGACGTCTCCCGTGAGCTGGTGCCCATGGCCGGGCTGGCGGGGGTCCGGCATGTCCTGGACGTCGGCGGCGCGAGCGGGCCGTTCTGCGTGGCCGCGCTGGAGGCGACCCCCGGCCTGAGTGCCACGGTGTTCGAACTGCCCGAGGTCGGCCCGTATGTGGCCGACACCGTCGAGCGATACGACCTGCGAGGCAGGCTGGACTTCGCCGCGGGGGACTTCCACCGCGATGAGTTCCCGCCGACCGAGTGCGTCGCGTTCGGCTACATCCTCTCCGGCTGGACCGACGAGATCGGCCTGGAGCTGCTGCGCAAGGCGTATCGCGCGTGTGCCGACGGCGGTCGGGTCCTCGTCATGGACCGCCTGTTCGACGACGATCGCGGCGGGCCCCTGCCCACGGCCGTGATGAACCTGTCGATGCATGTCGAGGCGGAGGGCAGGCACCGGACCGCGGCGGAGTTCATCGGCCTGTTGGAGAGCGCGGGGTTCGCCGACTGCGAGGTGCGCCGGTCCACTCAGGACAAGCACCTGGTCATCGGTTTCAAGAGATGAGACGTCATGCCACGGGTCGGCGACGGCCCGTGGTCCTGAGCGCTGTGCTGGAGGACAGATGGAGA
The DNA here is from genome assembly GCF_042800315.1 of Streptomyces sp. NPDC057638. Classification (NCBI taxonomy): domain Bacteria; kingdom Bacillati; phylum Actinomycetota; class Actinomycetes; order Kitasatosporales; family Streptomycetaceae; genus Streptomyces; species Streptomyces sp. NPDC057638. The sequence continues at coordinate 5,751 of NZ_JBHVHF010000308.1, read as the reverse complement.
CCGTACCGGCGTCCTTGCAACTCTCGGGTCGATGCGACGAGGTCGCACAGCTTCAGGAGAAGGGGGGACGGGAGGCACTGACCCAGGTCGAGCGCGATCTGCTGGCCGAGCTCTACGAGGAGGCGTACGCGGACCAGGGAGCCGGGAGTGAGGTGATGCGGCTCCTCACCCGGCCGTTGAGCAGGGAGCCCATCCCCGAGTACTACCGCTACGCCAATCTGCACGTCTACTCGTGGTTCCTCGACCTGCACCCGACCGAGCCCGTCGCCGGGGCCCTGCTGGCGCTGGAGGCGACCCTCGCCGACTTGGACGCGGTCGAGCGCCGTGCCGCTCCCCGGCTGACCGAGGCCGACCACACCGAGGAGCGACTGCGCAGACTGGACGCCCTGCGGGAGTGGATCGGGCGACTGGAGGTGGAGACCGGCAGCCCGAGGACGGCGGCCGAACTCTTCGCACGGGCGCGTGAGGACAGTCTGGCCCGCTGGCAGACCTTCGTCCTGACCCGCTGCTCCGGGTTCCTCATCTCGAACGACCACCACGAGCATCTCTTCCTGCGGGCGGTGCAATCGTGTGAACTGGCCTTCTACCTGATCCGCTACTTCACGGTGCGGGCGAAGATGTCCATCGGGCGCGCCGATGGCCAGGCGCACGCGCTGATGACGCAACTGGCCCACTACGCGGAACTGCCCAACCACATCTTCCATGTGCTGCGCACCCTCACCCCCGACTTGTTCCTGGCGTTCCGCGACGCCACCGGGGAGGCCAGCGCCGTCCAGTCGCTGAACTACCACATGATGGAGCTGGTGCTGTACGGCTATGACGCGCGCAAGGGCGAGACGTACACGAAGTTCGAGCACCTGCACGAGCTGACCGTGCCGCCCCTGCGTTCGGTGCGCTCGCTGCGCGACGCGGTGCTCGAGGCGGACGATCCGGAGTTGACCGAGGCGCTCGACGAGGCGGAGCGTACGTTACTGACCTGGCGCGGCAGGCACTACGGATTCGGCCGCCGCTATCTGCCCGGAGTGGCGGGGTCGGGTGGCACCGAAGGCGCGGGATACCTGAAGCGGTTCATCCGCAAGGACAACCTGGTTCCTGAACCCGTGACCACCGCGCCCGGACTCGATCTGCTGGGTTTCGCGTTCCGCTGAGCACCGGTCGTGCCACCGTCGGTCGCTGAGTCGCTCTGTAGTTCTGTCTCCTGCGCTCGGGGGCTCGGGGGCTCGGGGGCTCGCGGCTCGGGGCTTCGGGCTCTGGGCTTGGGGCCGCCCGGCGCCGCGGGGCGGCCGGCGGCGGGGCCGGCCGCGGTGGGCGGGGTGGGTGACGAGCGTGTGCGGGGGAGGCGGGCGGAGTCGCGCGCCGGACCGTCGCGCTCGGTCGCACGCCGCGGGCCCGGCGCGCGGGACGGGAGAGCGCGCCGGACGCGGGAACGGGGCGCCATGCTCTTCGGCGACGACCGGCCGCACTGTTCGACGGTGCGGCGGGAGCCGCGTGTCGCGGGTTTAGCCCGCCGCTGGGATGACGGCGGAGTTCGATGACGCGGGGAGGTGTGATTGGTTTGGCCCGACCTCATTCCGCCCTTCTGGACAGAGGGAATTCCCGTATGCGCTGTGGATGAGCCGGGGTCGAGGAGATGTGATAGGTGAGCGGTGGCGGAATGCGATTCTCTGCTGCCCTGGCGGAATGGCGATGAAGATTTCATCGGGGTCCGGGGCTTTTCTTGTCAAGAGGCATGGGGCGTACGTCAGTAAAGAGAAGGCGAACCGGTCGCCCGGTCGAAGGCGGTGTCGCTCCCCGGGGATGGCGCGCTGGGATGCGGAGGGAGCGGTACCGAGTCGCACCTGGGTGGGACGCCCCTGCGTGGAGATGCGTCGGCGCGCGGTGAGAGGGCCGTGGCTCACCGTCCCCGCGGGGGATTCGGACCGCCGGACATCGTCGCGTGCGGCGTCCGCGATTCCCGGGCGCGGGTGTGCCGGTTTCGCCGGTCTTCAACAGTGGTGCGGAGAAGCGCTGTTCATCTGCCGTCGCGCGAGAATCCCCTGGCGGGCCCCGTGGCCGAAGGTCCCCTCGGGTGCGGGAAGCCATCGCCTCGCGTGTTCTGTCACCGTCGCGTGAGTGGGTGCGGTGATCGGGCGCGGAATCCGCCCGATCGCCTGTGCCGGGCGACGGGACGCGAGGGCGCCGGTCAGCGGAATGGAAAGGATGTCATTTCGGCCGGTGCCGATATCCGGGAATTCCTGGGGGCGGTGCGCATGGTTTCCCTGCATGTGCCGCCGTCGGGGCGGACTCCTGCTGGGCTTTGCTGATTGATGTCGTGATCCGCATGAAGCGGCGGAACGCGCTGTGGTCTCGGGTAGGCTGCGCGGCATGACTCATTCTGCGTGGCGCGCCACACCCGCTGACTGGTCGATCCGCTTAGATTCGGTGTCCAAAGTGTACGGTTCGACGAAGAGCCCCGTGCAGGCGCTGGATGCGGTGAGCATCGAGCTGCGTCGCGGCACCTTCACTGCCGTAATGGGACCTTCCGGTTCCGGTAAGAGCACCTTCCTCAACTGCGCGGCCGGCTTGGACCAGCCGACCTCGGGTTCGGTCTGGCTGGGTGAGATGGAGTTGTCGCGTCTCAACCAGGTCGAGCTGACCGAGGTGCGTCGTGAGCGGATCGGCTTTATCTTCCAGGCCTACAACCTGCTGGGCTCACTGACCGTCGAGGAGAATGTCACCCTGCCGCTGCGGCTCGCCGACCGGAAGACCGACCACGAGTTCCTGCGTCAGGTCCTCACCGCCGTGGGTCTCGGTGAGCATCTGAAGCGTCGGCCGAGTGAACTCTCCGGCGGTCAGCAGCAACGGGTCGCGATCGCGCGCGCGCTGATAACCCATCCGGATGTGGTGGTCGCGGACGAGCCGACCGGCGCACTGGACTCCCGGTCCAGTAAGCAGGTCCTCGAACTGCTCCGGCACATCGTGGACTCGATGGGGCAGACGGTGCTGATGGTCACCCACGACCCGGTCGCCGCCTCGCACGCGGACTCGGTGGTGTTCCTGGCCGACGGCAAGCTGGCGGGTGAGCTGCAACGGCCCACCCCGGATCAGGTCGCCTCGCGCATGACGCACCTGGGTGAGTGGTGATCCGGGCCATCCGGCGGCTGATCCGCCTGGTGGTGCCGTACCGCAAGGACCTGTCGCTGGCGTGGAGCACGATCAAGGGGCGCAAGGGCGGATTCGTCGGCTCCTTCGTCGCTATCGCGGCGGGCTCGACGGTGATCACCGCCTGCGGGATCCTGCTGCTGTCCGGACTCGGCACCGGCGTGACGCCCGAGCGCTACTCGGGCGCCACGGTGGTCGTCGGTGGCGAACAGTCGTTCTGGCTGGATGAGACCGCTGAGGTCCGCTACAGCGAACGCGTCACGCTGCCCGCCGACAAGGTCGCCGCCGTCGCCGCCGTACCGGGGGTCGAGTCCGCCATCGGCGATGTCAACGTCGAGGTCAGTGTGGTGAACTCGGACGGCGACGAGGTGGGCGGCCCCGACGGCTTCCCGGTGTTCGGACACGGCTGGTCCGCCGCCGCGCTGGGTCCGTTCACGGTGCGCGAGGGCCGCGTGCCCGCCAAGGCCGACGAGGTCGTGCTCGACGGTGACCTCGCCAAGCGCGCCGATGTGTCGCCCGGCTCGACGCTCCGGCTCGTGGTCGGTTCGGTCGCGTCGTCCTATCGCGTGGTGGGCATCGCCGCCGCACCCGGGGACGGGCTGAAACGCCAGTCCGCGGTGTTCTTCACCGATGACCAGGCGACCAAGCTGTTCGGCCGTCCGGACCGGGTGGACGCCATCGGTGTGCGCGCCGAGCCCGGTGTCCCGGCGGGTCAGCTGGCCAAGAGGATCAAGGCCGATGTGCCGGACGTGGTGGTCCACACCGGCGCCGAACGCGGCGACATGGAGTTCCTGGACGTGGGCGACGCCCGCAGCCTGGTGGTCGAGACATCGGCGTCGTTCGGCGGCACCATGGTGCTGATCGTGGTGTTCGTGGTGGCGAGCACCCTGGCGCTGTCGGTACAGCAGCGCCGGCGTGAACTGGCCCTGCTGCGCGCCATCGGCGCGACGCCCAAACAGATCCACTGGATGATCGGCGCCGAGATGACGCTGGTGTCGGTGGCGGGCGCCCTCGTCGGCGCGATCCCCGGTGTCGCCCTGGCGTTCCTGATGCGTGGCGTGTTCATCCTGGCGGGCGCGATGCCCGCGGACTTCGAGATGAGCGTGGGGTTCATCCCCTTCCTCGCCTCGCTGGTGCTGTGTGTGACCAGCGCCCGGCTCGGCGGCTGGATGGTCGCGCGACGGGTAGCCAAGACCAATCCGGTCGAGGCGCTCGGGGACGCCGCGGTCGAGCCCAAGAAGCTCGGCTGGGTCCGGCTGACCATCGGCGTCCTGCTCATCCCGCTCGGGCTGCTGCTGACCCTGGGCAATCCGCTGGTGGTGCCCGGCGACTCGGCCGCCGACACCGCGGCGAGCGCCGTCCTGCTGTTCGTGGTGTCGGTCGGCTGTCTCGGACCCGTACTGCTCCGGGGTGCCATCGTCCTGTTCGGCCCGCGCCTCAACCGGCAGTCCAAGGCCCATGGGTTCCTCGCCCAGGCCAATGCGCGGGCCCATGTGCGACGGCTCAGCACGGCCGCCACACCACTGGCCATGGGCGTGACCCTGGCCGCCGTACAGGTCTTCGGCGCCTCCACGACGATCGCGGCCTCGGAGGACCAGTTGGAGGGGGGACTGCGGGCCGACCATGTGCTGACCGCGTCGTCAGGCTCCGGTGTCTCCCCGGAGGTCGTGGACGCCGTACGCGAGGTGCCGGGGGTCGGGGTGGTGACGCCCGTGGCGCGGATGCAGGTGCTGCTGACGTTCCCGTCCGAGGACAGCACGGCGACCAAGGTCTTCGCCGCCCAGGGCGTGGCGCCCGAACGGCTCTCCGAGAACATGGACCTCAAGGTGATCGAGGGCGACCTCGCGGAACTCCGCGGCGAGGCGGTGGCACTGAGCCGGGTCGTCGCCGAGACCGTACGGACGGACCGAGGGAAGAAGATCGACCTGCGGCTCGGTGACGGCACGGTGATCAAGCCTCGGGTCGTGGCGATCTACGAGAACGGTCTGGGTTTCGGGGATGTCACCCTGCCCAACGACCTCGTCGTCGCGCACACCACCTCGCAGGTCGACAGCGCGGTGCTGGTCAAGGCCGCGGACGGGACCGACCGGGGGAAGTTCGCGGGTGCGCTGCGCGACGCCGTCGAGCGTTACCCGACCGTCGAGGTGGGCGACCGGGGGGCGTTCTCGCTCGCGCCCGGACCCGGTGGCTCGGGCGACTGGGCGCTCAACCTCCTCTTCCAGACCCTGCTGCTGGGCTATATCGCCATCGCCGTGGTGAACACCCTGGTGATGGCGACGGCGGCGAGGGTCCGGGAGTTCGCCATGCTCCAGCTCATCGGCGCGAGCCGGGACCATGTCCGCTCGATGATGAACGGCGAGGCCCGGATCGTGGTCTTCTCGGCGCTGCTGTTCGGTCTGCTGGCGACGATCCCACCGCTGGTCGGGATGAGTCAGGCGCTGACGAGGTCATCCGTGCCCAGCGTCTCCCCGCTCGGTCTCCTCGCGATCGTGGCGCTCACCGTCGCGCTCTCCTGGGGCGCGATCACCATGGCCACCCGGTTCGCCCTGCGGCCCAGGCCGATCGACGCGATCGGCGGGCGCGAGTGAGGTGCCCGACGCGTCGCTGACG
>NZ_JBHVHF010000307.1:0-9138 GCF_042800315.1 Streptomyces sp. NPDC057638 | reverse complement strand
AGGGACGGGGTGCCGTGAACAGAGAGAACGGGAACGGAAATAAGAGAAGGGGGCTCAGGCCGCCGGGGTCGTCGACCTCAGCGCGCCGTCCGGGCCCGCCAGCAGGACCGGGGTGCCCGCGCCGCCCAGATCGCGGACGACCGCGAGGTCACCGGCCGTGACCGTGGTGGCCTCGGAGACGATCGCCGCCGCCTCCAGGGAGCGGGCGCCGCTGGCGACCGCCATCGCCACGGCGGTCTGGAGGGCGGAGAGCTTCAGCGACTCCAGGGAGACGCTGCCCGCGACATAGGTGCGGCCGGTCTCGTCCCGGACTGCGGCACCCTCCGGCACTCCGTTGCGGGCGCGGGCGCTGCGCGCCAGCGTGACGATCTTCTGGTCCTCGGGGCCGGGGGCGGCGGGGTCGCTGCTCTGTGTCATGGACCGAGCATAGATCGACGCGGATCCGGCCCCGGAGGGCGCGCGGCCGGTGCGGGGCCAGGGACCGCTAGGGCCGGTCCAGCCGCAGCCGGAGCGCGCGCGGGAGGCCCGCGACCACCAGGTCGTAGGAGTCCTCGATCAGCTCGCGGACCAGCCGGGCGGGGAGACCGGCGACGGCCACCGTGTTCCAGTGGCGCTTGTTCATGTGGTAGCCGGGAGTGATCGCCGGGTACGCGGCGCGCAGCCGTACCGCGTTCTCCGGCTCGCACTTGAGGTTCACCGTCAGCGGCACCGCGTCCAGGGAGCTGAGGGCGAACATCTTCCCCGCGACCTTGAAGACCGAGGTCTCCGGGCCGAAGGGGAACTCCTCCACCGCGTCGTTGAACCCCAGACAGAACGCCTTCAGTTCGTGTGCCCTCATCGCCCCGGCTCCCTCGTCCTCGTGCACCGGCTCTCCCGGTTCTCCCCGGCTCTCCTGACCCCGGCCCGGTGCCCGACGGGTCTCAGGCCGTGATCAGGCTGTTCTCAGACCGGGTTCGCTGTCCCGCGCGTCCGGCGACACCGGCTCCACCAGCACGGTGACGATCCTGTTGCGGCGGCCCGCCGGGGACTCGGCGGTCAGCCGGATCGCCCGGCCGTCCGGGAGGTCGACCGGGGCGCTCGCGCCCGCGATCGGCACCCGGCCCAGGGCCTTGGCGAGCAGTCCGCCGACGGTCTCCACGTCCTCGTCGTCGAGCGCGCCCAGACCGTACAGCTCGCCGAGGTCGCCGATGTCGAGCCGGGCGGTGACGCGGTAGCGGCCGGAGCCCAGCTCCTGTACCGGGGGCAGCTCCCGGTCGTACTCGTCGGTGATCTCACCGACGATCTCCTCCAGGATGTCCTCGATGGTCACGATGCCCGCCGTACCGCCGTACTCGTCGATGACGACGGCGACGTGGTTGCGCTTCAGCTGCATCTCGCGCAGCAGATCCCCGGCGTTCTTGGTGTCGGGGACGAAGACGGCCGAACGCATCGCGGTGGAGACCAGATCGGCCTCCGCATCCCGGTTGACATGGGTCTTGCGGGCCAGGTCCTTGAGGTAGACCATGCCGACGATGTCGTCCTCGTTCTCCCCCGTGACGGGGATACGGGAGAAGCCGGAGCGCAGCGCCAGCGTGAGCGCCTGGCGGACGGTCTTGTACCGCTCGATGCAGACCAGGTCGGTGCGCGGCACCATCACCTCGCGCACCAGGGTGTCGCCCAGCTCGAAGACCGAGTGCACCATCCGGCGCTCGTCGTCCTCGATCAGGGACTCCTGCTCCGCGAGGTCGACCAGGGCCCTCAGCTCGGCCTCGCTGGCGAAGGGGCCCTTGCGGAAGCCCTTGCCCGGGGTGAGGGCGTTGCCGATGAGGATCAGCAGCTGGGGGATCGGTCCCATGATCCGCGCCAGCGGCAGCAGGACGTACGCGGCGGCCGTCGCCGTGTTCAGCGGGTGCTGGCGGCCGATGGTGCGCGGCGAGACCCCGACCGCGACATAGGAGACCAGGACCATCACGGCGATGGCGACGGCGAGCGCCTCCCAGGTCTCGGGGAACTCCCGCAGACAGACATAGGTGACCAGCACACCCGCCGCCATCTCACACGCCACCCGCACCAGTAGGGCCACATTGAGATAGCGGGTCGGGTCGGCGGCGACCTGCTCCAGCCGGGTCGCGCCGCGCCGCCCGGCGCGCACGGCCTCGGCGGCGCGGAAGCTGGAGACCCGGGCGATGCCCGCCTCGGCGCACGCCGCCAGCCAGGCGACGACGACCAGCAGGACCGCCCCGGCGATCAGCGGGCCGGTCATGAGACGGTCGGCGCCGGGGAAGGACCGGTCAGGCCCTTCTCCGCCCGCCAGCCATCCACGATGGCCGCCTGGAGACCGAACATCTCCGCCCGCTCGTCCGGCTCCTCGTGGTCGTACCCCAGCAGATGGAGCACCCCGTGCACGGTGAGCAGCTGGAGCTCCTCGTCCATGGAGTGCTGGGTCGGGGCCTCCTGGCCCTGCCGCTGGGCGACCTCGGGGCAGAGCACGATGTCACCGAGGAGCCCCTGCGGGGGCTCCTCGTCGTCCTTGGCCGGGGGACGCAGCTCGTCCATCGGGAAGGACATGACGTCCGTCGGCCCCGGCAGGTCCATCCACTGGATGTGCAGCTGCTCCATCGCCTCGGCGTCGACCACGATCACCGACAGTTCGGAGAGCGGATGGATCCGCATCCGGGTGAGGGCGTAGCGGGCGACATCGAGGAGCGCCTGCTCATCGACCTCGGTTCCGGACTCGTTGTTGACGTCGATCGACATGGTGCGCTGTGACTACTTCCCGGTTCCGGTGCGGCCGCCGTCGCGGCCGTCGTACTTCTCGTACGCGTCGACGATACGGCCGACGAGCTTGTGCCGGACGACATCGTGGGATGTCAGCCGCGAGAAGTGGACGTCATCGACGCCCTCCAGGATCTCCTGGACCTGGCGCAGACCGCTCTTGGTGCCGTTGGGCAGGTCGACCTGGGTGACATCGCCGGTGATGACGATCTTCGAGTCGAAGCCGAGCCGCGTCAGGAACATCTTCATCTGCTCGGGGCTCGTGTTCTGCGCCTCGTCGAGGATGATGAACGCGTCGTTGAGCGTCCGTCCGCGCATATACGCCAGGGGCGCGACCTCGATGGTGCCCGCCGCCATCAGCCGGGGGATCGAGTCGGGGTCGAGCATGTCGTGCAGCGCGTCGTAGAGCGGGCGCAGATACGGGTCGATCTTCTCGTAGAGCGTGCCGGGCAGGAAGCCGAGGCGCTCGCCCGCCTCCACCGCCGGACGGGTCAGGATGATCCGGTTGACCTGCTTGGACTGGAGGGCCTGGACGGCCTTGGCCATCGCCAGATAGGTCTTGCCGGTGCCCGCGGGGCCGATACCGAAGACGACCGTGTGCTTGTCGATCGCGTCGACATAGCGCTTCTGGTTGAGGGTCTTGGGGCGGATGGTGCGGCCACGGCTGGAGAGGATGTTCTGGGTGAGCACCTCGGCCGGGGTCTCCTGGGACCCCTCGCCGTTCTCGCTCGCCCGGAGCATGGCGATCGAGCGTTCCACTGCGTCCTCCGTCATCGGCTGCCCGGTGCGGAGCACCAGCATCATCTCGTCGAACAAGCGCTGGATCAGCGCGACCTCAGCCGCGTCGCCGACCGCGCTCACCTGGTTGCCCCGGACATGGATATCGGCCGCCGGGAAGGCCTTCTCGATCACACGCAGCAGGGAGTCACCGGAGCCGAGTACCGTCACCATCGGGTGCTTGGCCGGAACGGTGAACATGGCTCGCGCCTGCCCCTGCGGCAGGGTCTGGGCTGTGGGTGTCTGGGTCATGGGCTGGCTCTGTGGCCTGCGCATACCTCCCGGTGCGGGGTTCTCGCTGCTCGACAACCTCTGAGACCTCAAGCCTACGACGCCACCCGGAGGTGGGCCGAGGGCTTTTCCCGGGGGCTTCGCTCCCGGCTCCCTGGCGCACCGGGCTCCGCCGGATCCCTGGCGCACCGGGTTCCACCGCGGGGCCCGCGCCGGGGAATCCACCCGGGGCCGGTGCCTGGGCCTCGTCAGGGGTTGCGCCCGGGGCCTTCGCTCGCGGGCCCGTACGGGCAGGGGCAGGGCGAACGCGGGCCGTACGGGCACGGGCACGGCGCATACGGGCCGTACCGGCACGGGGGCACGGGCACGGCGAACGCGGGCCAGCCGGTCAGACCGGGTTGCTGCGGAACCCGATCGTGGGGACCGCCCGGCGCAGGGGCCAGCGCCGGGCCGGAGCCGGAAGCATCGCGTCCAGGAAGGCGTACCGTCGCAGCGCCGCCGGATCCTGGTCCGCCACGCCCTGGACCTGGCTCCACCACGCCGCGATCTCCAGCCACCCCGGCGCCGACAGCGACCCCCCGAACTCCTGCACCGACAGCGCCGCCGTCAGCCCCGCGAAGGCCAGCCGGTCCGCCAGCGGCCACCCCGCCAGCGTCCCGGTGACGAACCCGGCCACGAAGACATCGCCCGCCCCCGTCGGATCCAGCGCCTCCACGGCGATGGCCGGGACCTGGGCGCTCTCCCCCGTACCGCCGTCCACCGCGTACGCGCCCTCGGAGCCGAGGGTGACCACGGCGACGGGGACCCGGTCGGTCAGCGCGTGCGCGGCGGCGCGCGGGCAGGTGGTGCGGGTGTAGCGCATCGCCTCCTCCGCGTTGGGCAGGAACGCCTCGCAGTGCTCCAGGTCGGCGAGGTCCGCCGGGTCCCAGCGGCCCGACTCGTCCCAGCCGACGTCGGCGAAGATCCGGGTGCCGTCCGCCGCCGCCTGGGCGATCCACTCGTCCCGGGAGGGCGAGAGGGAGGAGACCGCCGCCCGCGCGGGCGGCGGGCACTCCGGGACGGGCTCCGGCGGCGGTGCCTCATGGCCGTGCGAGATCATCGTCCGCTCGCCCTCGTACGCCATGGAGACGGTGACGGGCGAGTGCCAGCCGGGCACGGTCCGCGAGAGGGAGAGGTCGATCCCCTCGCCCTGTTCGAGGGCGTCCCAGCAGTAGTCGCCGTAGTGGTCGTCCCCGAACGCGGCGGCGAGGGAGGTACGCAGCCCGAGACGGGCGAGCGCGGTGGCCATGTTGGCGACGCCGCCGGGGCTGGAGCCCATGCCCCGGGCCCAGGACTCGGTGCCGCGCACCGGGGCGCACTCGATGCCGGTGAAGATGATGTCGAGGAAGACGGTGCCGGTGAGATAGACGTCGCAGGCGGGATCGCCGGGGGTGCGGAGCGCGGCCAGGGGGTCGAGACACGGGACGCGGTGGCGGATCGGGTGGGTGCGGTGTGGTGTGCTCACGAGGTGGCGGCTCCTCTACGTGGCGGATTGTGCCAGTCTGCCAAAGGGCGGTCGTGTGATCAGTCCCTGCCGCATCCACCGTGTGACCAACGCGCCGTCACTCTCCGTCCATCGGAGGGCTCTTCCTGGTCACGTGGTCACGCGTACGTCCTCGCCGCCCTGGCGGCGCGTACCTCCGCCGCGCCGGGGCCGCCGCCCGCGTCGCCCGTTCGCCGCCATGTCGCCCGTTCGCCGCCATGTCGCGCGGGCGGCCGTCGGGCCCGCGCCACCGCCGGGTGCCCGGCGGTGGCGGGACCGGCTCACTCCTGTGGTTCGGCCCCGAAGTCGTATGCGTCCACCTCGGCCAGCAGCCGCGCCCGGCGCTCCTCGTCGTCATCGAGGAAGGACGCCAGGAAGGAGTTGCGCGCCAGCTCCCGCAGCCGCTCCTCGCCCAGCCCCAGGGCCTCGCGCACGGCGTGGAAGGTGTCCCCGACATAGCCGCCGAAGTAGGCCGGATCATCGGAGTTGACCGTACACAGCAGACCCGCGTCCATCATCGCGGGCAGCGGGTGCTCCTCCAGGATGTCGATGGCGCGCAGCCGGACGTTGGACAGCGGGCAGAGCGTCAGCGGGATCCGCTCCCGGACCAGCCGGTCCACCAGCGCGGAGTCCTCCAGACAGCGCAGCCCGTGGTCGATCCGCTCCACCCCGAGCAGATCCAGGGCCTCCACGATGTACGACGGAGGGCCCTCCTCCCCCGCGTGCGCCACCTTCCGCAGCCCGAGCGCCCCGGCCGCCTCGTACACCTCACGGAACTTCGACGGCGGATGGCCGACCTCCGCCGAGTCCAGGCCGACGCCCGTGATCCGGTCCAGATACGGCCGGGCCGACTCCAGGGTCGCCAGCGCCGACTCCGCCGACTGGTCGCGCAGGAAGCACATGATGAGCCGGGTGGAGACGCCATGGCGCTCCTCGGCGGCGTCCAGCGCCCGCCCCAGGCCCTCGACGACCGTGCCGATCGCCACCCCGCGCGCGGTGTGCGCCTGCGGGTCGAAGAAGATCTCCGCGTGCCGTACGCCCTGGGCGGCGGCGCGCGCCAGATAGGCGTCCGCGAGGTCGTGGAAGTCGTCGGCGGTGTGCAGGACCCCCATCAGCTCGTAGTACAGGTCGAGGAAGGACTGGAGGTCCTCGAAGAGATAGGCGCGGCGCAGCGCCTCGGTGTCGGCGAACGGCAGCCGTACGCCGTTGCGCCGGGCCAGCTCGAAGGCCAGCTCGGGCTCCAGGGTGCCTTCGATGTGGAGGTGGAGTTCGGCTTTGGGGAGGGGCACGGGTCCTGCTTCGGGTCGGGGGAGTTCTCTTCTGGGACGGGGGGGTCGGCGCCCGACGGGGGCGAGGCGGGCGGCGCCGGTCAGCCGTGGCGGCTGGGCACCGGGATCCGCAGCAGGTCCCTGGCGACCGTCAGCTCGCCCTCGAACCCCGCCTTCCGGGCCTGGCGCTCGAACTCCTCGGGGTCCGTGTAGCGCTGGGAGAAGTGGGTCAGCACCAGATGGCGCACGCCCGCGTCCCGGGCGACCCGTCCGGCCTGTCCCGCCGTGAGATGACCGTACTCGTCGGCGAGCCGGGCGTCCTCGTCGAGGAAGGTGGACTCGATGACGAGCAGGTCGCACCCCTCGGCGAGCGCGTCCACCCCGTCGCAGAGGCGGGTGTCCATCACGAACGCGAACCGCTGTCCGCGGCGCACCTCGCTGACCTGGTCCAGGGTGACCCCGCGCAGCTCACCGGTCCGCTGGAGCCGTCCCACGTCCGGTCCGGCGATCCCGTACGCGGCCAGCCGCTCCGGGAGCATCCGCCGTCCGTCGGGCTCCACCAGCCGGTAGCCGAAGGAGTCGACGGGGTGCGAGAGACGGCGCGCCTGAAGCGTGTACGCGGGCGTGCGCGCCAGCACACCCTCCCCGGCGACCGGCGCCTGGGTCAGCGACACGGTCTCGCGGTAGGCCGTCGCGTACCGCAGCCGGTCGAAGAAGCGCTGGCCGCTGGCCGGATAGTGGGCCGTCACCTCGTGCGGCACCCGGTCCAGGTTGATCCGCTGGATGACTCCGGCCAGCCCCAGGGAGTGGTCCCCGTGGAAGTGCGTCACACAGATGCGGTTGAGGTCGTGCGCGGCGACCCCGGCGCGCACCATCTGGCGCTGGGTGCCCTCGCCGGGATCGAAGAGGATGCCCTCGGCGTCCCAGCGCAGCACATAGCCGTTGTGGTTGCGGTGCCGGGTGGGCACCTGGCTGGCGGTGCCCAGGACGATCAGCTCACGGACGGACATGGGCGCTCCCGCCTATCCGGGGGGCCATTCCAGGCCACGGCCGCCCAGGATGTGCGCGTGGACATGGAAGACGGTCTGCCCGGCGCCGGCCCCGGTGTTGAACACGATCCGGTACCCGGGGTCGGTGACGCTCTCCTGCGCGGCGACCTCGCCCGCCACGCGCAGCACGTCGGCGGCGAGCTCCGGGGCCCCGGCGGCGAGGTCGAGCGCGTCGCGGTAGTGCGCCTTGGGGATCACGAGGACATGGGTGGGGGCCTGGGGGTTGATGTCGCGGAAGGCGACGACGGTGTCGGTCTCGCGTACGACGGTGGCCGGGACCTCGTTCGCGACGATCTTGCAGAACAGGCAGTCCACCCGCGGTTCTCCCGCCATGCCGGAACCTCTCTCACGATCATCCAGTACGTCCCACATGCTAACGACCCCGGCATCCGCGCCCGCCGCGACGGCCTCGCCCGTGAGCGCCGCGGGGCCCGTGCCCCGGTCCGCTCCGGGCCCGCCCGTGGCCGCCGCCGCCCGGTCCCCCACCCGTACCGCCCCGCCCGCGTCCGTACCCGCCGCGCGCACCCGTGGGCCCGCGTCCGTACCCACCGCCGTACGGGCGGGACGGAACACGGGCCCACGGAGAGGCCGTACGGACGGACCACGGATCACCGGGGCCGGGCGGCGGCGGCCACAGGCGGGGCAGGACGGGTCGTGGCGGGTCACGACCGGTGCCGAGCGGGCGCCGCCCGGTGCTGCCGGATCACGGGGAACGGACGGCGGCCCGGCGCCGCGATCAGCCGCCCAGTGACGGCCCCAGCGACGGCGGGGTCTTGGCCGGGGAGTCCGCCAGCGCGGCCAGGGCGATCCGTACCGCCTCATCGAGCTGCGGATCCCGGCCCGCCACGTGGTCCTCCGGCGTCATCACCACCTCCACGTCCGGGTCCACCCCGTGGTTCTCCACCCCCCAGCCGTACCCCTCCAGCCAGATCGCGTACTTCGGCTGGGTCACCAGCGTCCCGTCGACCAGGCGGTAGCGGCTGTCGATGCCGATCACCCCGCCCCAGGTCCGGGTGCCCACGATCGGGCCCAGTCCGAGCGCCTTGATCGCCGCGCTCACTATGTCCCCGTCCGACCCGGAGAACTCGTTGGCCACGGTGACCACGGGCCCGCGCGGGGCGTCCCGGGGATAGCTGAAGGGCCGGGCGTCCCTCGGCAGATCCCATCCGACGACCCGGCGCGCCAGCTTCTCCACCACCAGCTGGGAGGTGTGGCCGCCCCGGTTCTCGCGGATGTCGACGATCAGCCCCTCCCGGGCGACCTCGACCCGCAGGTCCCGGTGGATCTGAGCCCAGCCGGGCGCCTGCATATCGGGGACGTGGAGATAGCCGAGCCGCCCGCCCGACGCCTGGTGGACCTGGGCGCGGCGGTCGGCGACCCAGGCGTGGTAGCGCAGGGCGTCCTCGTCGGCCACGGGGACGACGACGGCGTGGCGGGGCTCGCCCCCGCCCGCCGGGGCGACGGTCAGCTCGACGGGCTTGCCCGCCGCGCCCGTCAGCAGCGGCCCGGGCCCGGTGACCGGGTCCACCGGCCGCCC
>NZ_JBHVHF010000306.1:0-9162 GCF_042800315.1 Streptomyces sp. NPDC057638 | reverse complement strand
GGCCGGGCGTGTGCGCCCGCCGCCGCCCGCTTTCACCTTGTCGGACGCACCGGGGTGGGGTACGCGAGGGCTCCGGGGAGGTCATAGGGCGACCCCTGGTTGACGCTGGCGGTGTCGAAGGCGCCGGTGGCGGCGTACCGGGCGGCGATCTCGGCGCGCTCGGCGGGCGGGATGACGGCGTCGATGTCGGAGAACCCGCCGGGGGCGCGTTCATGGGCGAGGTTGATCACCACTTCGGGGCCGAGGCGGCGGTTGGCGTGCTGGAGGCGGGTCATGGCGGGGCGGCGTTCGGCCTCGTAGGCGGCGAGCGCCGGGACGGGGTCGGTGTGGCGGGCCAGGGCGTGGGCGAGGGCGCGGCCGTCGACGATGGACTGGGTGGCGCCGTTGGAGCCGATCGGGTACATCGCGTGCGCGGCGTCGCCGATGAGGGTGGTGCGGCCGTGGGACCAGCGCGCCAGCGGCTCCCGGTCGACCATGGGGTACTCGTACGCGCCGTCGGCGGCGAGGAGTACCTCCTCCAGGCTGACGCCGCCGAACTCCCACCCCTGGTAGTGGCGCAGAAAGCGGGAGACGGGGACGGGCCGGTTCCAGTCACCCCGGTAGGCGGTGTTGTCGGTGCCGGGGGCCCACCCGGTCGCGTCGCTCCCGGCGCTCCCGGCGCTCTCGGCGGGGGCGGCGGGGGCGGCGGGGGCGGCCAGTGCCCAGTTGACCTGGACCGTTCCCTCGGCGCTCGGCCGGGTCATCGGGTAGACGACGGCCCGGTGCCGGTCGTCGCCCGCGATGACCATGAAGTCGCCGATCCGGTCGGCGGGGAGGGTGGAGACACCCCGCCAGACGAGCACGCCGTTCCAGGGCGGCGGCCCCTCGCCGGGGTTCAGGGCGGCGCGGACGGCCGAGCGGATCCCGTCGGCGCCGATGAGGACGTCGGGGGCGAGGGAGGCGCTGCCGTGGTGGGTGCTGTCGCGGTGGTCGAGATGGACCCGGGGCCGTCCGCCCGCGCCCTCGGTGACATCGCTGATGCCGGTGACCTCGGTGACGCGTACGCCGGGGAGGAGGGCGGCCGGGCCGAGCCGTTCCCGGACGGCGTCGGCGAGGGCGAGCTGGAGTTCGCCCCGGGCGATGGAGAGCTGGGGCCAGCGGTAGCCCGCGCGCACACCCCGGGGCTCCTGGGAGATCAGGGACCCGCCGCGATGGTAGTACCGCAGCTCACGGGTGGCGAAGGACCGCTCCAGGAGCCGGTCGAGCAGACCGAGGGCGGCCAGCTCGCGCACCGCGTTGGGCATCACGTTGAGCCCGGCGCCGATGGGCTGGAACTCCCGGGCGGCCTCGACGACGGTGATCCGTTCGTACCCGGCGGCGTGCAGCGCGAGCGCGGTGGTCAGCCCGGCGATGCCGCCTCCGGCGATCAGGACATGGGTCATCGGCTCTGGTCTCCTGCCGGTTCGGGAGTGGTACGGGGGGTCCGGGGCGTACGGGGGGAGCGCGTGGGCGCGGGACGGGGGTGCGGCACGGGCGGCACCGGCGGCACGGGCGATCCGGACGGCACGGACGGCACGGACGGTCCAGACGGCGCGGACGACCCGGAGCGGGGCGGCGGGACAACCGGATGCGCGGCGGCCGCACGGTCGGCGACGGCCATACGGTCGGGGGTGCCCGCACGGTCGGCGGCGGCCGGGGAGCGCTCGGCGCCCGTCCGGGCGGCGCCCGGTCCGCCCGCCGCGCCGCCGCCCGCCGCGCCGGCCGTCGGCGTACCCGGCCCGGAGGACGGCGCGGGCGCCGGTGACCGGGGCGTCCTGCGTACCAGCGTCTCGTTGTCCCGCGTCAGATCCAGCACCTCGCGCAGCAGCGCGACCGGCGCGCCCCCGCTGCCCTGGTCGTACCGCCGTACCTCCTCGCTGTACGCCTTGCGGGCGATGGTGATGTGCCGGGCGCGGAAGGTCTTCAGGATCCGCAGCACCCGCGCGAGCGCGCGGGCCGAGTGCGCCAGCGCGGGCGGGAGGTCGTCGGCCCCCTCCCAGCTCAGCGCGGCGGAGAGCTTGGAGACAGCGGAGGTGACGCCCTTGTGCGCGTGGTAGTGGGCGCGCCACGACGGCAGGCTGTAGGTGATCGACTCGGCGAGGAAGGCGTCGTAGCGGGAGTGGTCGCGGTCGCACTGCCACAGCGTCAGATCGACCAGCCACAGGGGCACCTGGGCGGCGGCGGGACCGAGGTAGGCGGTGCCGCCGACGTCGATGTCCTCGAAGTAGCAGCGCATCTCGCGGGCGAAGAAGACCGGGTCGACCCCGGCGACGGTGAGGTCGATGGCGGCCACCATGGACTGGACGTGTCCGGCGGTGCGGTCGAGCGCGTCGGCGAAGGCGGGATCGTACGGTTCGAGCCGGGCCAGCTCCGCGCACGAGTCGAGCGAGGCGACGAGGCCGGGGAAGACCATCCGTACCGCGTCCTGGAGGGTGGCCTCCATGGGGTCACCGGTGTAGGTGCGCTGGCGGTGGCCCAGGGGGTTCCAGGTGGTGTAGTGGTGCACGGTGTCGCGGGGGACCATGTCGGTGCGCCGGCCCAGCTCCCGCAGGACGGGCAGCGCCTCGGGGACGGCGGTCAGCGGCTCGACGCCATGGCGTTTGAGGGAGCCGAGCAGAAGACCGAGGTCGCGCATGGCGGCCAGGGCGTCGGTGACACCGTAGGCGGCGGTGGCCTCGGGGTCGGGGACGAGGACGCGCAGGGCGGTGGTCAGGGCGCGCACATCCGCGCGGGCGTTCATGGCGGGCACGGCCGCCAGCAGCGCGTCGGCGGCGAGCGGATCGGCGGCCCGTATCGCGGCTATCCGGTAGCGCGGATCGCCGCGCCGTTCGAGGCCCGGCGCGGCGAGAAGGTCATGCAGACTCAAGGGAGGCTCCCCTGGACAAGATCGAACAACGGTGACTCGGACGGGATTGCGTGGTGCGCGCCCGGCCCCACCGTCCTGGCGCCCGCGCGCGGCATCGCACGCTCGCGGGGCACCGTGCTCACTCCACGGCGCCACCGACACGGTCCTGACGCGCCGTGGGCCCGTGACCGGTCGTCGGACCGGGGTGGTGGTACGGGCCGAGGGAGGGCGCGGGACCGTGACCGGATAAGAGCGCCGGCGGCCGCAGTCGTACGGAGAGGAGCGCGGCCAGCGCCGCGAAGCCCGCGCCCGTCAGCAGGGCGGCGGTGTAACCGGAGACAGAGGGGGTGACATCGGCGCCGGTCCCGGCGCCCGCCGTGGCGACGGCCACCAGGACCGCGAGCCCGAGCACCGAGCCGAACTGCTGGCTGGTGTTGACCAGACCGGAGGCGAGCCCGGTCTCCTCGGGGCCGGCCTCGGCGGTGGCGGCCACATGGGTGGTGACCATCACCAGCGGCAGGGCGGCGCCGATGAGGAGGCTGGGCGCGAAGACGGTGGTGAAGAAGGTGCCGTCGGGCGTCAGCGCCAGCGCCAGCCAGACCAGTCCGAGAGTGAGCGCCGTGAACCCGGCCGCCATGGTGGCGCGCAGCCCGATCCGGGCGATCAGCCGCCCGGACTGGGGCGCGACGGCGACGACCACCAGCGACAGCGGCAGCAACCCGAGCCCGCCGACCAGCGGCGACTGGCCGAGCACCCGCTGGAGGTAGAGGCTGACCAGGAAGAACATCGGGAAGAGCGCCATCTGTCCCAGGGCGCTGAGGAGGTTGGCGCGCCGCAGCGCGGGCCGCCGTAGCACCGCCGGGGGCACCAGCGGCCGGGCCAGCCGGGACTCCAGCAGCGCGAAGAGACCGAGCAGGACCACCCCGGCGGCAGCGGCGGTCAGGGTCCGCGCGCTGGTCCAGCCGTCGGCACCCGCGCCGACCAGGGCGTAGGCGAGGAGCCCGAGTCCGGCGGTGGCGGTGAGCGCGCCCCCGGGGTCGAAGCCACCGCCACGGGTACGGGCGCCGCCGTGGAGCAGCCGGGGCGCGAGGGCGGCGAGCGCCAGCGCCACCACGACGTTGAGCCAGAGCGTGGAACGCCAGCCGAGGATGTCGGTGAGCACCCCGCCGAGCGCGGTGCCAAGCACTCCGCCGAGTCCGCCCATCGCGGCGAACGCGCCGAGCGCGGAGTGCCGGGCGGGGCCGGGCGGGAAGAGGCCGAGCAGCAGCGCGAACGCGGCGGCGGCGGCGAACGCGGCACCGACGCCCTGGAGGGCGCGCGCCCCGATCAGGACCCCGGTGCCCTGGGCGAGGGCGCCCACGGCGGAGGCGGCGGCGAGCAGCACGAGCCCGCCGAGGTAGAGCCGCCGGTGCCCGAGCAGGTCTCCGGCGCGCCCCGCGAGCAGCAGCAGCCCGCCGAAGGCGATCAGGAACGCGTTGGCGACCCAGGACAGGGCGGCGGACCCGGCGCCGAGGTCGGCGCCGATGGACGGCAGCGCCACATTGACGATCGCCGTGTCCATGATCAGCAGGAGCTGGGTGCAGGCGAGCAGCGCCAGTGCGGCCCGGGTCCGCGGGCGCCCTCCCGGCGGTGCTTCCCCGGCGCCGCCCCGGGGCGCGGGCACGGGCGACCCGCCCGGCGCGCCGTGGGCAGGCTCCGGTACGGAGGCGGGCGCGCCGGGACCGGACGGCCCCCTGCTCACGGTGTTCCCCCGAGGTCATAGCCGTCGAGACAGGTCTGGGCCAGCCGTTCGCAGTTCTCGGCCCCGCCCGCCCAGGTCTGCATCGTCAGGGCCACATGCGGCGCGCCGTGGTAGAAGCGCTCGTACTGCTCGTGCCGGGAGGCGAACTCGGACCCCAGCGCGTCCCACGCCAGCTTCAGCAGCCGTACCCGCTCCTCGGCCCCGGCGCCGGGGGCGCGCAGATAGCGCTGGAGGACCGGGCCGAGTTCGGGGTGGAGCAGGTCCCGCGCGGAGGCGGGCAGCTGGATCAGGGAGCCGCCCGCGAGCTGCTTGATCTCCTGGAGGGCGCGCGGGTACAGCTCGCCCGCCATGATGCGCTGGGCGTAGGAGATCTCGGTCCCGGGCATCACGCCGCCGCGCCCGCCGTCCACCTCCTCGCAGGACGCCTCGGCGGCCAGGACGAACGCCTTGGCCTGCGCGACCATCCCCAGCAGCCGTCCGACGGACTGGGTGACCTGCGGCACCTGGTCCACGCCGTTGGCGCGGGTGAGCAGGATGGCGACGCCGGTGAGGAACTCCAGTTTGGTCCAGAAGCGGGTGGCGGCCTGGTGCACGAAGTTGAGATAGGCCGGGGTCCGCCACCACATGGCGGCGGTGGTGGTGACGTCCCGGTAGGTCAGGACGCGCTCCCAGGGCACGAAGACGTCCTCGCAGACCAGCAGCGCGTCGTTCTCGTCGAAGCGGGAGGAGAGCGGGTTGTCGACGAGGGAGCGGGCCTGGCCCTCGTAGGAGGTGCGCGAGACCAGGGAGAGCCCGGGGGAGTCCACGGGCAGGGAGAAGCAGAGGGCGTACTCGGTGTCGCCGGGCGCCAGCGGTTCGATGGTGCCGATGACGACCTCGTCGGAGAAGACGGCTCCGGTGCCGATCAGCTTGGCGCCGCGCACCACGATCCCGCCGTCGCGTTCGGCGACGGCCCGCACCCTGAGGTCGTCGTCGGGCGCGGAACGCGGGTTGGTGATGGTGAAGGAGCAGTAGAGGTCGGACCCGGCGAGCCTGCGGTGGAGCGCGGTGGCGTTCGCGGCGCCGTCGAAGCCCTCCCCGGTGAAGACCTGGGGCATGGCGGCGAACCCGGCTGCCCCGCCCGCCATGTAGTCGGGGGTGCGGCCGAGGAACCCGAAGCTGGCCTCGGCCCACGTCTTGTACGCGGCGCGCCGCGCCACCAGGTCCCCGGCGCTGCGGGGAACGGCGTAGGCGCGGTGGATCCCGTCGGGGGTGGTGAGGGTGGCGCGGTGT
Source organism: Streptomyces sp. NPDC057638 (assembly GCF_042800315.1). Lineage (NCBI taxonomy): Bacteria > Bacillati > Actinomycetota > Actinomycetes > Kitasatosporales > Streptomycetaceae > Streptomyces > Streptomyces sp. NPDC057638. The sequence continues at coordinate 3,286 of NZ_JBHVHF010000306.1, read as the reverse complement.
GCGGAGTCGTACGCCAGGTCGTACAGGCGCGCGATGGACGCCGCGGTGTTACGGAAGGCGGGGTGGCTCGTCACATCCTTGACGCGCTCTCCGTCGAGCCACACCTCACGCCCGTCGCGAAGCGATTCGAGGTATTTCCGGCCAGACCTTGTCAACGTCTCTCCTCAAACGGACATGCCCCGACTGAGCTGAGCCTGACCCCAGCCGAGGACACTGGGCAATGAACGACCGTCCAGCGGTGATTAAGAACCGGCCAGTCATGCAGATGAGAGGCCCTTCGTACGGTATTCACCGGGGGTCATGCCGAACCACTTGCGGAAAGCGAGATGGAAGCCGACGGCGCTCTGGTAGCCGACCCGCTCCGGGACGGCCGACTGGGGCAGTGAGGTCTCCGTGAGCAGCCGGGCCGCCTCCTGCATCCGGCGCCCCGCCAGATGGCGGGCGGGCGCCTCGCCCACCAGCTCCCGGAAGGTGGCGGTGAAGGCGGAGCGGGACATGCCCACCTGACGGGCGAGGGACTCGATGGTCCAGGGCTCGGCGAACCGGGTGGAGATGATGACCATGGCCTTGCTGACGCCGGGGTGGCGCAGCACGGGCAGCGAGGACGGGTTGTCCGCCAGCTCCCGCAGCAGCGGGCGCATCGCGAGCACGAAGGCCATCTCGAAGGCGCGCAGCGTCACCAGCTGGTCCCCGGGGCCCACCGGCCGGTCGACGGCGGCCAGCAGCCGCAGGGTGTCGCGCAACAGCGGCTCCCGGTCGACCTGGGAGCGGTCGAGCACCAGCGCCCAGGGCAGCGCCTGGTAGAGCCCGGTCGCGGCGGAGGCGTCGTAGTGGAGTCCGGCGCACAGCAGCCGGCTCTCGGGCCCGCTGCCCTCGATCCTGATCTGTCCCGAGGTGCCGGGCTCGCGCTCCGGCAGTACGGAGCCGAGGGCCACCCCGCCCCGGCGGTCGGGGTGGTCGGAGAGGCGGTGGGCGGTCCCCATCGGGAAGACGGCCAGGTCTCCGGTCTGGAGCAGGATCGGGGGACGGCCCTCGGCCGTGACCCAGCAGTGCCCCTGGGTGATGTAGTGGAGGATGGCGCAGCTCTCCTCCGCGTCGCCCTCGATCGCCCAGGGCTCGCGGACATGCCAGCGGCTGTCGAAGACGCCGGTGAGCCGCAGCGGCTTGAGCAACTCGCTCAGCAGGTCGTCCTTGCCGGAGCCGGGCCCCGCGCCGGAACCGGGCGGCGGGCAGACGGGTACCTCGCTCGCGGCGACGGCCTGGGGGGAGGAGCCCGTGGCCGCGTCCGGCACGGTGACCCCACCGGCCCGGCCAGCACCGACCGCACCACCCACAGCGACCCCACCGACCGCACCGACCGCACCGACCGCACCGACGACGGAGTCCGCACCGACCGCTGAGTCCGGGCCGACGGCGACACCGACGGTGCCGACCGTCTCGGCGGCGCCGACCGCGCCGACCGCCCCGACCGTCTCCACGGCGACGGCGCCACCGGCCCCGCCCGTCTCCACGCCCGCAGGCACCACCGCCGTCGCACCGCCCGCACCGCCCACGCCGCCCACAGCGGCGACAGCGGCGACAGCGGCGACAGCGCCCACAGCGCCCACAGCGGCGACGGGAGCGACAGAGGCAGCGGAAACAACAGCCGCGACCGTGGCGACCGGCGCCACGGCACCTCCGCCCATCCCTGCGGCCTGAGGGGCCTGAACGGCCTGCACGGCCTCAGCGATCCCAGCGGCCTCAACGACCTGAGCCGTCTCAGCGCTCTGAGCCCTCCCAGCCTTCTCAGCCGTCTCAGGGGACTGTCCGGTCACGCCGGGTGCGCCCGTCTCAGCGGGGTCCATCTCCACGGAGTCCATTGGACGATCCTTCAACCTCCGACCCGGTTTGTTAATTGATCGGCCGAAGCCGCCACCCCGAGCCTGGAAGAGCCGTATGCGGTGGCGTCCACACCCTATCGAAGGGCTCTTCATACTTATGTCCGATCACATACCGATGCGTGTAGCGGTCGTGGGCGCGACGGGTTACCAGGGGGGCGCCACCGCTCGGCTGCTGGTGGAGCGGGGGCACCCGGTCCACACCCTCAGCCGCCGCCCGGAGGCCGACCGGCCGGATCTGCCCGGTGTCTCCTTCGGCAGCGGCGACCTGGGCCGGTACGAGGACGTACGGCAGCTCTTCGAGGGCGCCACCCACGCCGCCGTGGTGATGCCGCTGGTGTACCAGGCGGAGAAGGTCATGCGGTACGCCCAGCACCTCGCGAAGGCGGCCCGGGAGGCCGGGGTCCGGCGGCTGGTCTACAACACCAACACCCGGGTGCCGGACCGGACGACCACCATCGCGGCCTTCGAGACCCGGCGGCTGGCCGAGACCGTGCTGCGGGAGGGACTGACGGGCAGCGGGGTGGAGCTGGTGGTGGTGCGGCCACCGGTCTATCTCGACAACCTGTTCAGCCCGTGGAACGGCCCGGCGCTGGTGAACGAGGGCGTCCTCGCCTACCCCCTGCCCGCCGACACCCCGGCGGCCTGGCTCTCCCACCGGGACCTGGCGGAGGCGGTCTACGCCGCGCTGACCGTGGACGGGATCGCGGGCCGCATCTTCGACATCGGCGGCGCGTCCTCGCTGACCGGCCCGGAGCTGGCCGAGGAGGTGGCCCGGGGCCTCGGCCGCCCGGTGCGGTACACGGCGCTGGAACCCGGCCTCTTCGAGCAGGGTCTCTCCCCCATCCTGGGCGGGGAGAGCGCCTCGGGGGTCACGGGCATCTACCACTACATGGCGAGCGGGGCCGAGCCCGGACTGCTCGGCGGCGACGACGGCTCCACCGCCGCCTCGCTCTCGGTGAAACCGGCCCCCGTCGCCGAGTGGGTGGCCCAGCTCCCCTGGCACCTGTGGGCGCACGCGGAACTCTGAGCCCACCGACGCCCCCGCGCCCCCACCGCCCCCGTCCCCTCCCGTACGGAACCGGGCTCCCGGCCTCCGTACCCGGCGCCGGTCCCCCGCGTCCCCGCGGAGCCGACCCCAGGACCCCACCCCGCGCACGCGGCACCCGGCACCCCGGTCCGCCGGCGCGCACAGGGCCCCGGCACCCCACCCTCACCCACCCCGACCCCCGCACGACCAGCGAGACCAGAGAGAGCACCATGAACCACACCCACCACGGACCGAGCCACGCCACGCTCCCCGAGCCCAGCTGGGGCGCCGCTCCGCACCCCGAGCCGAGCTGGGGCGCGTAGCGGGAGCACGCGGGAAGGACAGACGCACACCAGGGGGCGCGGGCCCCGGCGCGCAC
>NZ_JBHVHF010000305.1:0-9179 GCF_042800315.1 Streptomyces sp. NPDC057638 | reverse complement strand
GCCTCGGCCTCGGCCTCACCGCCGCCGTGACGGGCCGCGCGGGCTGATACCCCCGTTCAGGTACCGGCGGTGCCGAGGGCCGCGTGGACCAGTTCGATGGGGTGCCAGGCGTTCCGCTCCGTACCGTGGTGGATCTGCTGGCGGCAGGAGACCCCGGTGGCGACGATCACCGTGTCGCCGGGTTCGGCCCTGACGGCGGGGAAGAGCCGGTCCTCGCCCACGGTCAGCGAGACGTCGTAGTGCTCGGACTCGAAGCCGAAGGAGCCCGCCATGCCGCAGCAGCCCGCGTCGAGTTCGACCACCTCCGCGCCCGGGATCCGGCGCAGCAGCTCCACCGTCGCGGCGGTGCCCACCTCCGCCTTCTGATGGCAGTGGCCGTGGTACAGCAGCCGCCGTCCGGCGGGCCAGGAGTCCTCGCCCAGCCGTAGCCTGCCGTCGTCGATCGCCTCCGTCAGCAGCTCCTCGACCTGGCGGACCCGGCCCGCGATGTCCTCGACCGCCGGATCACCACCGAGCATGCTCCGGTGCTCATCGCGCAGGGTCATCAGACAGGACGGTTCACAGCCCACGACCGGCGATCCGGGCGGTGTCGTCCCGGCGAGGAGCTGGACGAGGTGGCGGGCCTTGTCCTTGGCGTCGTCCACGAGCCCCTTGGAGAGACTGGACCGTCCGCAGCAGCCCCGGCTCTCCAGCCGCACCTCCCACCCGGCCCGCTCCAGCAGCTCGATGGCGGCCCGCCCGATGCCCGGCTCGGTGTACGTGGTGAAGGAGTCGGCCAGATAGGTGAGAACGCCCTGGCTCCCGCCCTGGGGTGGCTGCCGGTGGTCGCGGCGGCGGTACCAGCGGACCAGGTTGCGGCGGGTGAAGCGGGGCAGCGGCCGGGCCGGGGCGATCCCGAGCCAGCGGTCCATCAGCATCCGTATCCACCGGATCCGGCCCGGCAGGTTGGAGAGCGGGGCGGTGGCCGAGCCGAGCCGGTTGAGCGGCCGGATGGCCCCGAAGATCCGGGACCTGACCGGTACCCCGTGCTGGTCGTGGTGGTGGGAGAGCGCCTCCGCCTTGAGCGTGGCCATGTCCACCCCGAGCGGGCACTCGCTCTTGCACGCCTTGCACATCAGACAGAGGTCGAGGACGTCATGGAGCCGCTCATCGCCGAGGGCGCGCCGGGGGTCGGGCTCGGACAGCGCCTTGACGAGGGCGTTGGCGCGGCCCCGGGTGGAGTCCTCCTCGTTACGGGTCGCCATGTACGAGGGGCACATGGCGCCGCTGCCGCTCTTGCGGCACAGGCCGATGTTCATACAGCGGTCCGCCGCGCCGCGCATGCCGCCCAGGACCTCGAAGTCCAGCCGGGTGCGGAGTTCCGGTGCCGGGGGCAGCGCCGCGTCCCGGAGGTTCTCCGTCATGGCGGGCGCGTCCACGATCTTGCCGGGGTTCATCCGGTTCTCCGGATCGAAGACCCGCTTGACCTGGCGCATCGCCTCGTAGAGCTGGTCGCCGAAGATCTCCCGGTTGAACTCGCTGCGGGCGAGGCCGTCCCCGTGCTCACTGGAGTTGACCCCGCCGTACTCGGTGACCAGGTCCTTGATCAGCCCGGCGACGGTACGCATGGTGGTGATCTGGTCCGGGTCGGTGAGGTCCACGAAGGGGCGGATATGGAGACAGCCGACGGAGCAGTGTCCGTAGAACCCGGCGGTGAGCCCGTGCTGGTCGAGGATCTCCTTGAAGCGGGCGGTGTACTCGGCGAGATGGACGGGATCGACGGCGGTGTCCTCGACGAAGGCCAGCGGACGCCGGGTGCCCTCGCCCGCCGCCATCAGCAGCCCGAGTCCGGCCTTGCGCACCTTGAGCAGGGACGCCTGCTGGGCGGCGGTGACGGCCCGCAGGGTGTGGTAGCCATGGCCGCCCTGCCGCCAGAGCCGGGTCAGCCGGTCCAGCCGGGCATGGAGTTCGTCCTCGTCGTCGCCGGAGAAGCCGACGAAGAGCAAGGCGTCCGGGTCGCCTTCGAGGATGTTCCCCAGGGAGGCGTACTCGATCTTCTGGCGGGACAGGTCGAGGATCGTCCGGTCCATGAGTTCCACGGTGGACGGGTCGCAGGAGAGCGCCGTGGTGGTGGCCTCGATGGCCCCGGCCACGGAGGCGAAGTGGCCGACGGCGATGAGGGTGTGGCGGGGCCGGGGGACGAGATCGACCAGCGCCCGGCTGGCGATGACCAGGGTGCCCTCGGCGCCGACGACGAACTTCGCCAGGTCGAACGGGGTGTCCGCACGGGCGAGCCGGTCGAGGCGGTAGCCGCAGGCACGTCGCCAGAAGCGCGGGAAGCCCTCGGTGATCGCGTCGGCGTTGGCCCGGACGATCTCCGGCAGCTCCCGGTAGAGCCGTCCCTCCAGGGTGGCGGCGCCCGCCCGGCGGACCCGTTCGGCCTCGTCCACGGGTTCCAGCCGGGCGGTGGTGGCGTCGGAGAGCACGACGTCGAGCGCGCGGACGTGGTCGATGGTCATGCCATGGCGCAGGGAGCCGCTTCCGGCGGAGTTGTTGCCGATCATCCCGCCGATGGTGGCCCGGTTGCTGGTGGAGGTGTCGGGACCGAACATCAGCCCGTGCGCGGCGGCCGCCTGGTTGAGCTGGTCCTGCACGACCCCCGCTTCGACGAGGGCGGTACGGGAGACGGGGTCCAGCTCCAGGATCCGGTTCATATGGCGGGACAGGTCCAGCACCAGGGCGGGGCCGACGGTCTGACCGGCCAGGCTGGTGCCCGCGCCCCGGGGCAGGACGGGCACGCCGTACTCGGCCGCGGCGGCGACCGCCGCCCGGATGTCGTCCTGGTGCCGGGGGAAGACCACACCGCGCGGGGTGATGGCGTACATGCTGGCGTCGCGGGAGAAGAGATGGCGGGTGTAGTCGTCGAAGGCGACCTCTCCGTCCAGCTCGCGGCCGAGCCGGAGTGCGAGGGCCCGGTCGGCGCGGTCGGGCTGGTGGGTGGGGTCGGTGGGATCGGCGAGGTGGGCTGCGGGTGGGTTCTCTCCGGTGAAGGGGGTCATCTGCGCGGCTCCAGGTGCGGGGGTGCGGCGGCGGTACGGGCGGCGACGGCGGAGGTCAGGGCGCTCCCAGCACCTCCAGGGCCGCGCCGAGACCGGCCGGGTCGACCGGAACGCCCGCCAGGCCGAGCCCCATCTGCACCCCGGCGAGGGTGCCCGCCAGGGTCAGGTCGTTGAAGTGGCCGAGGTGTCCGATGCGGAAGACCGTGCCCGCGAGCTTGCCGAGGCCCGCGCCGAGTGACATGTCGTACCGCTCCAGGATGATCTCCCGGACCTTGTCGGCGTCATGTCCCCGCGGCAGCAGGACGCCGGTGAGCGAGCCGGAGTGTTCGCGTTCGTCGGCGCACAGGACCTCAAGCCCCCAGCCGCGGACGGCGGCGCGGGTGGCCCTGGCGTGCCGGGCGTGCCGGGCGTAGATCTCGTCGAGCCCCTCGGCGGCGAGCAGGTCGAGCGCCTCGGAGAGTCCGTACAGCAGGTTCGTGGCGGGGGTGTACGGGAAGAAGCCGCGCTGGTTGGCCGCGATGACGGGCTCCCAGTCCCAGAACGACTTCGGCAGCCGGGCCGTGCGTGCGGCGGCGAGCGCCTTGTCGCTGACGGCGTTGAAGCTCAGTCCCGGCGGGAGCATCAGGCCCTTCTGGGATCCGGCGACGGTGACGTCGACGCCCCAGGCGTCATGGCGGTAGTCGAGCGAGCCCAGCGAGGAGATGGTGTCGACGAGCAGCAGCGCCGGGTGGCCCGAGTCGTCGAGGACCCGGCGGATCTCCGGTATCCGGCTGGTGACTCCGGTGGAGGTCTCGTTGTGGACCACGCAGACCGCCTTGATGGTGTGCCTGGTATCAGCCGTGAGCCGTCGTGCCAGCTCATCGGGGTCGGCGCCATGGCGCCAGTCCCCGGGGACGATGTCGGGGCGCAGCCCGAGCGCGGTCGCCATCTGAGCCCAGAGGGTGGCGAAGTGGCCGGTCTCGAAACACAGCACGCGGTCGTCGGGGCTGAGGGTGTTGACCAGGGCGGCCTCCCAGGCGCCCGTTCCGGACGAGGGGTAGACGACGACGGGACCCGAGGTGCCGAAGACGGGCTTGAGCTGGTGGAGCAGCCGGAGGGTCAGGGCGGCGAACTCGGGGCCGCGGTGGTCGATCGTGGGTGCCGCCATGGCGCGGAGCACCTGGTCGGGGACGTTGGTGGGGCCGGGGATCTGGAGGAAGTGGCGACCGGTACGGGGCGTCATGGGACGGGCTCCTCACAGGACTTGTGCCGTGATACGGCACGCTGTACCGTTTGATGGCACGGGGAGCATAGGCATCGTCCACCGGGGAGTCAATGGATGCAGAACGTCCTCAACACGCTGCGCGTGCTCGAAGAGGTGGCCGAGCGTCAGCCCGCCGGGGTCGCCGAGCTGTCCCGCGCCCTGGAGCTGCCCAAGAGTTCCGTCCAGCGGGCCCTGGTCACCCTGCACACCGCGGACTGGATCCGTCCGGCCCCGGGAACGCCCACCCGCTGGCTGGTCACCACGAAGGCGCTGCGCGTCGGCCGGCGCGCCAGCGGTGAACTGGGCCTGAGAGATATCGCGGTGCCGGTCATGGAGGAGCTGCGCCGCCGCACCGACGAGACGGTGCACCTGGCGATTCCCGAGGGCGGCCAGATCGTGCTCATCGAACGGCTGGAGACCAGCAAGCCGGTGCGGATCATCCTGCCGCTGGGCCACAACCTGCCCGCGCACGCCTCGGCGAACGGCAAGGCCCTGCTCGCGGCGGGCCCGGCCCGGACCGTCGAGGAGCTCGTCGCCCGGGGTCTTGAGCGTTTCACGGACGCCTCGATCACCGACCCCGGCGCCTTCCTGGGGGAGTTGGCGGCGATCCGGGAGCGGGGGTACGCGACCAACCGGGGCGAGTGGCGCGACGATGTCTCGGCGGTCGCGGCGGCCGTGACGGGGGCCGGAGGCGTGCCGGTCGCGAGCATCAGCGTCAATGTCCCCACCAGCCGTATGACGGACGAGTCCCAGCTCGCACTGGGTGTCGCGGTGCGGGAAGCGGCCCGGACGGTCGGGGAGATGATCGGCCGGATGGGCCCGGTCTGACCCGGGTGATTTCTGCGCGGACCCTTGACGCGCTCCCCGGACACGGCTTCCATGCCTCACATTGCGGAATCCGCCTTCCGCATGATGGAAGCCATATCCGTGGGATCACACGTGGGATCACATGGTGGATGGCCCTTCCCTGACGCGCCGCCACCATGCTCGTGTGAGCCCACCCGCCGTGGCGGCGCCGTGACCCCCGCAGAGTGACCCTCGGCCGAAGGCGAGGAAGCCTCGTGTCAGATCACGTCATAGCCATCATCGCGCTGGCGTTGGTGTTCACCATCGCCACCCTCACATCCGTCCATATGGGAGCGCTGGCCATCGTCGCCGCGTTCCTCACCGGATCGCTCTTCTTCCGTCAGACCTCCGACGACATCTTCGGGGGCTTCCCGGGCGACCTCTTCGTCGTCCTGGTCGGTGTGACCTTCCTCTTCGCGCTCGCCAGGAACAACGGCACCGTGGAGTGGCTGGTCCATGCCTCGACCCGGGCGGTACGGGGCAGGATCGCCCTGATCCCCTGGGTGATGTTCCTGGTCACCGCCGTACTGACGGCGGTCGGGGCGGCGGTCCCGGCCGCCGTCGCGATCGTCGCCCCCATCGGTATGGGATTCGCCGCCCGGCACCGGATCAACCCCGTCCTGCTCGGGCTGTTCATCATCAACGGAGCGAGCGCGGGCGGGTTCTCCCCGATCAGCGTCTTCGGCAGCATCGTCAACGGAGTCGTCGCGCGCAATGGACTCCCCGCCAGTCCGGCCCTGCTGTTCGCCAGCTCCTTCGTCTTCAACGTCCTGCTCAGCCTGGTCGTCTTCGCCCGCTTCGGCGGACGGGACCTGCTCGGCCGCGACACGGGGACGGAACCGGGCACCGCGACCGGCGGCACCGGCGGCACCGGCCGTACCGGCGGCACCGGCGGCCACGACCCCACGGGAACGTCCCGGCAGGCCGACGGCGGCCCCGGGGCGACGACACTCGTACAACAGCGGCCGGCACCGGAGGACGGCCCCGCCGTCCGGCTCGACCGGGCCCGGGCGCTCACCCTCCTCGGGCTGGCCGTCCTGGTCGTCGGAGCACTCGGGTTCGACCTGCATGTGGGCCTGCTCGCGCTGACCGTGACCGTGGTCCTCTCCCTGCTCTCCCCGGCGTCCGCGAAGGGAGCGGTGGACCGCTGCGCCTGGTCGACCGTGCTGCTGGTCTGCGGCATCGTGACCTTCGTCAGCATGATGGAACGCATCGGCACCATCGACCACGTCGGCACGAGCGTCGCCGGGATCGGCACCCCCCTCATCGGCGCGCTCGTGATCTGCCTCATCGGCGCCGTGGTCTCCGCCTTCGCCTCCACCACCGGCATCCTGGGCGCCCTCATCCCCCTGGCGGTGCCCTTCCTGCTGGCGGGCGAGGTCAGCGCGATCGGCCTGGTCATCGCCCTGGGTATCTCCTCGTCCGTGGTGGACTCCTCTCCTGTCTCCACCAGTGGCGCGCTGGTGACGGCCAGCGCGCCGGAGGGCGAACGGGAACGGGTCTTCCGGGCGCTGATGCTGTGGGGCTTCTCCATGGCGGCGGTCACCCCCGTCGCCACCTGGCTGCTCTTCGTCGTCCCCGGACGGCTCTGACCCGAGGCCGCGCGGGGGCACCCGCGCGGCCCGGCACAGGTTCCGTACTCCCCGCCGCGGGGCCCAGGGGGGGAGAGCCGTCGGCAGCACCCGCCCCCGCCGCTTCGATAGGGTGCGCACGCGTTCGAAGATCATCCCGCTGAGGAACCGGAGCACAGCGATGCGGCAGTCGATGGACGTCGTCCTGACCAAGGGTGGCCGGACCAAGATCCGTTACCAGGCCGGACTGCTGACCGACGACGGCCACCGGATCACGGTGGTGGCGCCCTGGTCGGCCCCGGACACCCGGGACTTCGGCTTCGTCCGGTTCGAGCCCGGCGACCAGTTCACCGAGCACTACTGGCGGGACCGGTGGTACGCGGTGAAGGAGGTCCGCGACCGCGCCGGGACACTCAAGGGCTGGTACTGCGACATCACCCGCCCCGCCGATGTGCTCCGGCCGTCGGCGGAGCCGGGCCGGATCGTGGTGGAGGACCTCGACCTCGATCTGTGGGTCTCCGCCGACGGTACGGAGGTACTGCGGCTCGACGAGGACGAGTTCACCGCCAGCGGCCTCCCCGAACGGGACCCGGAGGCCGCCCGGGAGGCACTCGCCGCGCTGGACGAACTGGAACGCCTGGCGAAGGACGGCGCCCTCACCACACTCCTCGACCCCTGACGGACGCCCTCCGCGGGGCGGCGACGCGATGGGTGGCCTCCCTCCGCACGCCGCCGCCGTCCCGGGCGGCCTTCTCAGGTGACAGCGGAATGCGCTATGCCTGTCTCATCCGGCGAGGAGGCCACAGATGACCACGGCACGCCACGCACAGACCTCGGGTACGCCCACGCGGATGACCCGCTTCGATGACATCTACCGCCAACCGGATCCACGGGCGTACTTCGCCGTCCTGGGGGCGCTGGGGTACCGGACACCGCACCACGCCCAGGGCGTCTTCCGCCGACTCCTGCCCCACGCGGGCCTGCCGGGGGCCGGTGACCAGGACGGCGGGTCACCGGCCACGGTCCTGGACATCTGCTGCTCGTACGGCATCAACGCGGCCCTGCTCAACCACGAGGTGACACTGGCGGAGCTGTACGACCGCTACACCTCCCCGCAGGCGGCCCGGCTGACGACCACGGAACTGATCGCGTGGGATCGCGCGTACTACGCGGAGCGCCGCCGACCGGATGCCGTACCCGTCATCGGCCTGGACATCGCGGCGCCCGCCATCTCCTACGGACGCGCGGCCGGACTGCTCGACGACGGATTCGCCGAGAACCTGGAGGCCGGTCCGCCCAGCCCGGCGCTGTACCGGGCCACCCGGGGCACCCGGCTGATCACCGTGACCGGCGGGGCGAGCTTCCTGTCCGCGCGTACCTTCCGGCCGCTGCTGGCGGACCGACAGGATCCGCCCTGGGTGGCCGCCTTCGTGCTGCGTACCGGCTCCTACCAGCACATCGCCGACGCCCTGGTCCCGTTCGGCATGACCACGGAGAAGGACACCTCGCGCACCTACCCGCAGCGGCGCTTCACCGACGCGAGTGAACAGCGGTACGCGGTCGCCGCCGTGTCCGCGACCGGCGACGACCCCCAGGGCAAGGAGACCGACGGCCACTTCCACACCGCACTCCACCTGACCCGGCCCACCGCGCACCAGGACACCCGTCCGCTGCACACCCTGCTACGGGACGACTGAGCCCGTCGGTGCGACGCGAGGACGAACCCCGGGAGCGGCGTCGCGGATGCGGGCGGCGCGCGACCGGGCACGGCGGGGGCGGCGCCGTGCATCCTTCCGCCGTCCGCCCGCCTCTCATGGGTGTCCGGACGAACGGGCCCGGACCCGGGGGCGCCGGGGCGCGGGCGGTGGATCTGTTCCACGGGGACCCGATCTTCGCCGTCCGGAACAGGGGGGCACCGCCGAGCCGAGATCGTGGATTTCCACGATGGTGGGGCCGGTGGGGGACGGCCGAAGCTGGAACCAGCCGACACCGGTCGGACCAACCTCCAGCAGAGAGGCTTTCTCTGATGTTCAGTCGTGTCCTGGTCACCGCGACCGCCGCGACCGCCCTGGCCCTGCTGCCCCTCGCGGGCTCGGCACAGGCCACCGAGAACACCCCGCCCGCCCCGCCCGCCTCGGTCGCCGCCGTCTCCGGTGAGCAGCGGGCCGCCTCCACCAGCTGCAGTGTCTCGAACGACCAGGGGTATGCGAGGCTCAACTCCACCAACAGCAGCGCGGTCGGCAAGTACGACTACGTGGCGCTCTACGACCGGGACCCCTGGCACGCCGGTGCCAACGGCTACCTCTGGGGTGCCTGGCAGTGGGTGACCAGCGGGGACTACACGACCAATCGCAGTATGAACGGCACGAAGTACTGGTGCGCCTACGTGAGCTACGACTACGCCGCCGGGCACTACAAGATCCTCTCCACCGGCGGGCCGGTCAGCTGAGGCCCCGGGTGGGGCGGTCGGCTCCTCCGCGC
>NZ_JBHVHF010000304.1:0-9188 GCF_042800315.1 Streptomyces sp. NPDC057638 | reverse complement strand
GGGGCGGCGCGGACCGAGCGGCGCATCGCGGCGACCCGCTCGCGCATCCGGTGGTCGGCGGCTATCTCCTCGACGGCGGCGCGCAGCGTGGCCGCGGTCAGCCGGCCGGGGTCCAGGATCCGGCCCAGGCCGAGTTCCTCGACCCGGCGGGCCGTGCCGTACTGGTCCCACTGCTGGGGCACCACGACGGCGGGCACGCCCTGCTGGAACGCCTCGTTGAGGCTGCCGATGCCGCCCTGGCAGACGAACGCGGAGGCGTGTTCCAGCACCAGCGGGTGCTGGACCCAGGCATGGGCCTCCACATTGGACGGCAGGGCCCCCAGGGACGCCGGATCGACCCCGCTGCCCAGGGTCATCACCACATGCCAGGGCGTCCCGGCGAAGGTGTCGGCGCAGGCACGGAAGAAGTCCGGGCGGCGGTTGACGCTGGTGCCGAGCGACACCAGCAGCACAGGGGCGCCGCCGGCCGGCGGCGCCCAGGAACCCGCGAGGTCGGCCGGGCGGGGACACGGCCCGGCGAAGCAGTAGTCGTCGCCGAACGTGTCGCCGCCGGGCTGGAAGTCACGGGTGACGAAGGCGACATTGAGCGCCGCGCCGTCCCCGTTCGCCGGTCCGTCGGCGAGTACCCCGGCCACCCCGGCCCGCTCCACCCGTTCGCTGAGCCAGGTACCCAGTTCCCGCAGCCGGGGATCGGTCAGGTCGGCGGGGGCCCGGCCCGGTTCGGCCTCGGTACCGTTCAGCGCCACCTGGTCATTGGTGCCGAACCCCGCGTACGTACGGACCGTGGGGACGCGGTGGAGCCGGGCGACGGCCACGGCCGTGTCGGAGGCGAGCGCGTCGTGCACGACCAGGTCCGGCGGGTCGGCCGCGGCGGCCTCCAGCGCGGTCTCCAGCGGGGCGAAGCTCTCCCGCAGAAAGGCCAGGAGCATCGTGGTCGCCGTCTCGCTGCCGGGCGCGGTCGCGATCGACTCCGGGAAGGACGTGCGGTAGGTGAGGGTGCGCGCGCCCGTCGACGCGACGCGGTCCGCGAGCCGTTCGGCGACCACGCAGGTGACGCGGTGGCCCCGGCCGGCGAGTTCCTCCATGACGGCGAGGCTCGCCTTGAGGTGGCCATAGGCGGGGAACGTCAGCCACAGCACATGCAGGGACGGGCCAGCGGCCCCGGTGACGGCGGTCGGGTCAGCGGGCGGCACGCGCGCTCCTCACGGTCGTGGCCCCGGCGGGGGCGGCGGCACTGCGGTCGGCGATGGCCTCCAGGAGGACGGCCTGGCCGATCGCGTCGTCGCCGTGGTGCTCGTGCGCCGCGGGGTCGGCACACGCCTCGGCGAACGCCGTCAGCATCCCGAGGAACTGGTCGGCGCCCGGCAGCACCCGCTCCTCGCGTACGTCCGCGCGGTGCAGCCGGATCACCGGCCGGGTCTCCGGCGGCGGGGTGAAGGCCCAGTCGACCTCGATCCGCCCCTCGCTGCCCCAGACGGCGTAGGTGTTGCGGTAGGCGTGGGTGAGGCCGAAGTCGCAGTGGGCGGTGACGCCCGCGCCGTCGGTGAGCAGCGCCGAGCCCGCGACATCGACGCCGACGGACGGGTCATGGCGCAGCGAGGCGCCCGTGACGGTGAGGTCGTCCCCGAGGAAGAGCCGTGCGGCGCGGACCGGGTAGCAGCCGATCTCGCGGAGCGCGCCGCCCGCCAGCTCGGGGCTGTAGCGGATCAGGGAGGGAGCGGTCCTCGGGATGCCGAAGGAGCCGCTGAAGCTGAGCGGGGTGCCGATCGCGCCGTCGGCGACCAGTTCCCGGACCCGCTCGTGCTGGGTGTGGTGGAGGAAGGAGAAGTTCTCCATGAAGGCGAGCGAGCGCTCGCGCGCCATGGCGACCAGCCGTCGCGCGGTGGCGGCGCTGAGAGTGAGGGACTTCTCCACCAGGACGTGCTTCCCGGCCCTCAGGGCGGCGTCGGCCCACTCCTCGTGGAGCGAGTTCGGCAGCGGCACGTAGACGGCGTCCACGTCGTCGCGCTCCAGCAGCCGTTCGTATCCGGCGACGGCGGCGCAGCCGAAGCGTTCGGCGACGGCCTCCGCCTTCTCCAGGCTGCGACTGGCGACCGCCGCCAGCCGCAGCCGCTCGCAGCGCTCGATCGCCGGGATGCCGCGGCGCCACGCGATGTCGGCGGCGCCAAGCACCCCGATGCCGATCGGCTCAGCGTCAGACATACGGTTCCTTTCCCATGGATCGCCGGTCGGTGCGCGGGCCCGGGTCGTGTCCTTGAGATCCCGTGGGATCCCTGCGGGATCCCGTCCGTCCACCGGGTGCCCTGGGCCTCGTCAGGGGCCAGTCGGGCCTGTCCGGGCGGACGGCGTTCCTTCGAGGACACTCCCCGGCGCCTCAGCTCCGGCCGGCGACGAACGCGCGGACCGAGTCGATCATGTAGTCGACCATCTCGGTGGTGATGCCGGGGTAGACACCGATCCAGAAGGAGCGCTCGGTGATGATGTCGCTGTTGGTCAGATCGCCGCTGACCCGGTAGTTCTCGCTCTGGTAGGCGGGGTGACGGGTCAGGTTCCCGGCGAACAGCAGCCGGGTGCCGATCTTGCGGGAGCCGAGGAACTCCAGGAACTCGGGCCGCCCGAAGGGCGCGTCCTCGGTGAGGGTGATGACGAAGCCGAACCAGCTCGGGTCGCTGCCGGGGGTGGCCTCGGGCAGCAGCAGGTGCGGCACCCCGTCGAGTCCCTCCCGCAGCCGCTGCCAGTTGCGCTTGCGGGCGGCGGTGAAGTCGGCGAGCTTGGTCAGCTGGGTCAGCCCGAGGGCCGCCTGGATATCGGTCGACTTCAGGTTGTACCCGACGTGGGAGAAGATGTACTTGTGGTCGTAGCCGTGCGGCAGATCACCCATCTGGTACTGGAACCGCTTGAGGCACTTGTTGTCCTCGCCCGGCTCGCACCAGCAGTCGCGTCCCCAGTCCCGCATGGACTCGGTGATCCGCGCCAGCTCCAGGGTGTTGGTGAGGACACAGCCGCCCTCACCCATGGTGATGTGGTGGGCGGGGTAGAAGCTGACCGTCGAGTAGTCGCCGAAGGTGCCGGTGTTGCGGCCCTGATAGGTGGAGTGGACCGCGTCGCAGTTGTCCTCGACGAAGAAGAGGTCACGGTCGCGGCAGAGGTCGGCGACCTCCGCCACCGCGAACGGGTTGCCGAGGGTGTGCGCCAGCATCACGGCCTTGGTGCGTGGGCCGATCGCGGCCTCGATCCGCTCCAGGGTGGTGTTGTAGGTGCCGAGTTCGACATCGATGAAGACCGGCACCAGACCGCACTGGATGATCGGGTTGACGGTGGTGGGGAACCCGGCCGCGACCGTGATCACCTCATCGCCGGGGCGGAGCCTGCGGTCCTCCAGTTCCGGCACGGTCAGCGAGGCCAGTGCCAGCAGGTTGGCGGAGGACCCCGAGTTGGTCAGATGCGCCTTGCGGACCCCGATCGCCTTGGCGAAGAGCCGCTCGAACCGGAGCGCGGCGGCGCCTGAGGCGATCTTCATCTCCAGGGCCTGGCCCACCAGCGCGGCGCGGTCGTCCTCGTCGAGGACGGCGCCGGACGGGAGGATCGGCGTCACGCCGGGCACGAAACCCCCGTCGGACGCCGCCCGGTCGCGGTGCAGCTTGCGGGTCAGCTCCAGAACGGACTGCACATCCGTGTCGGCCATGGGTGTTCTCCATCCACTGCGGTGGTCGAAAAGGGGTGACGACGAGGACGACGGGAGGGACCGGGGTCCGCGTCGCTCCCGACAGGGGTGTCCCGGGGTACGGGAGCGGGTGTGGCGGCCGGGGTCTGTGCAACGGACTCGCCGCTGGGCTCGCGTGACCTAGCGACCCTGACCCGGCCTGATCCATCGGACCGGCCCTACGGCTGCCGCACCGGCTGGGTGACGCTCTCCCAGAGCGCCCGCAGCGAGTCGTCCAGGGAGCGGACCGGGGACCAGTCCAGTTCGGCGCGGGCCAGATCGATGTCGAGCGGCTGGGCGCCCTCCTCGTGGCTGCGGCTCACCACGGGCCCGGGGGACCGCACGATGGCCGCCGTCGTCCCGGCCACCCGCACCAGGGTGTCCACCGCGTCGGTCAGCGGCACCCGTACCCCGGTACCGATATTGATCACGGGGGGCGCCTTCTCCACGGCCACCGCGCGCAGCACGGCGTCGGCGACATCGCGGGAGTCGATGATGTCACGCGCCCCGGCGATCGGCGGCAGCTCCAGTGCGGCGGGGCGCGCCGCGAGCTGGTGGGCGAGCCCGCCCAGCAGGCTGCGCCGGTTGGCGTGCGGGCCCACCGACAGGCCGATCCGCAGGACCACCGCGTCGATCCGGCCCGCCGCGACCGCCTCGGTCAGCACGGTGGTGCCCGCGAGCTTGGACTGCGCGTACTGTCCGATGGGCCGACAGACGAGGCTCTCGGCGAGCCGGGGGGCGCCCGGGTGGTTGCCGTACTCGTACGCCGAGCCGATATGCACCACCCGGACCGGGTCGGCCAGCCGCTGCACCGCCTCGACCAGCCGGGCGACCAGGGTCACATTGCCCGCGGTGAGCTGGTCGTCGGTGACCGCCCAGGGGCTGCCCGCCGCGTTGACGACCAGCCGGGGCCGCTCGGCGGCCAGCAGCGCGGCGAGGTCGGCGGTGGCGGCATCGGCCAGGTCCAGCCGTATCGGCCTGCAGCCCGGCGGCAGCTCCGTGTCACGACGGACCACCGCGGCCACCGACCAGCCCTCGGCGGCGAGCGCGGCGCACACGTTGCGACCGATGAAGCCGGACGCCCCGAGCACTACGGTGGTCGGAGCGAACCGGTCCCTGGAACTGACTGCACGCATCGCGCGCCCTCCTGGATGGTGGTCTCGCCGGGGGCGGCCGCCGGTGATCGGCCGCGCCTGCGGCCACTATGGAGGCCGGTCAGGAGGGTGCGCGGGCGGCTGGGCGGAACTCTGGGTGTTTCCCCCGACTCCACCACGCGCCCGGGGCCGGACCCCGTGGGGCCGCCGAATCTGGAGCGGTCACCGGACCACCCGAGCCGCCCACCACCCTACGGAGCCCCCAGTGCGCGTGCTGTTCGCGACCATTCCCGAGAAATCACATCTCTACTGCATGACACCGCTCGTGTGGGCGGTACGCGCCGCCGGTCACGAGGTCCGGGTGGCCAGCACCTCGCAGTTCACGGAGGCCATCGCGGGGATGGGCATGCCCGCCGTCGCGGTCGGCAGCAATGACGAGATCACGGCGGGCATGAGCGCCAACCGGGACTCCCAGGGCTGGGAGTCGCTCGACTGGAACGAGCTGGACCCGGCCAGGCTGACCTATGACGCGGAGCTGGAGCGGTCCCAGCTCTTCGCCTTCGGCTGCGCCATGTACAACGAGCCGATGGTGGGCGGTCTGGTGGACTTCGCCCGCGCCTGGGAGCCGGACCTGGTGGTGTGGGACCCGCTGACGTACGCGGGCCCCATCGCCGCGGGCGTCGTCGGCGCCGCGCATGTGCGCGCGCTCTGCTTCACCGATGTCTGGGTGCTCAAGCGGCAGCTCTTCCGGAAGCTGTACGAGCAGGCGCCCGCCGACACCCGGCGCGATCCGCTGGGCGACTACCTGACCGGGCGCACCGCCGACTTCGGCGGCACCTTCAGCGAGGAGTCGATCACCGGGCAGCTGACCCTCGACCCGCTGCCGGACTCCCTCGGTGTCGCCACCGACGCCGTACGCGCACCGATCCGGTTCGTGCCGCACAACGGCACCGGGGCCCTGCCGGACTGGGTGAACGTCCGCCCCGACCGTCCCCGGGTCCTGGTGAGCCTCGGCGCCTCCAACCACGAGCGCTACGGCGGTGACTACGTCTCCAAGACGGAGCTGCTCTCGACCGTCGCCGAACTCGACGTCGAGGTGGTCGCGGCCCTGCTGCCGGGCCAGGCCGACGAGCTGGGCACCCTGCCGTCCAATGTGCGCGTGGTGCGCTCCGTACCCCTGAACGCGGTGCTGCCGCACTGCTCGGCCTTCATCAACCACGGGGGGTTCGGCAGCTGGGCCACCGCGCTGGTGTACGGGGTACCGCAGCTCGTCGTCACCACCCGGCTGGCGGAGCAACTGCTGCGCGCGCAGCGGGTGGAGGCGCAGGGCGCGGGGCTGGCGCTGGAGACCGGCCAGACCTCGCCGGAGCAGGTACGCGACGGGATCGCGCGGCTGGTCGAGGAGCCGTCCTTCCGGGAGAACGCGGCCCGGCTGCGGGAGGAGGCGGTGAGCAGGCCCGCCCCGTCCCGGGTGGTGCCCCTGCTGGAGCGGCACGCCCAGGAGCGGCGCGCGGCGCCGTGGCGTATGCCGCCGGCCTGAGTACGGGATACCGGAGTACGGGGTACGGGGTACGGGAGTGTCCGGGGTGGCCCGCGCGGGCCACCCGTGGACGTCAGAGGTCGACCACGCCCGCGTCGTACGCGATCAGGCCCGCCTGGGTGCGGTTGACACAGCCGAGCTTCTCCAGCATCCGGGAGACATAGCCCTTGACCGTGGCCTCGGAGAGATAGAGCCGTTCGGCGATACGGGCGTTGGAGAGGCCCTCCGCGAGACAGGTCAGGACCTCCACCTCCCGGGTGGTGAGGGAGGCGACCAGTTCGCGGGCCCGGTCACGGGCCGAGAGCCGGTCGGTGGAGGCGGCCACCAGCCGGCGCGCGGCGGCGGCCGACATCACGGTGTGGCCGGTGGCCGCGACCCGCACCAGGTCGATGAGTTCCTCGGGCGGGGTCGACTTGACCAGGAAGCCCGAGGCCCCGGCGCGCAGCGCGCGCAGGACGTACTGGTCGGCGTCGAAGGTGGTCAGGACGACGACCGCGGGCGGTGACGCCAGTTCCACGATGCGTTCGATCGCGGTCAGCCCGTCCACGCCGGGCATCCGCAGGTCCATCAGGACGACATCGGGCCGGTTGCGGACGACCGCCTCCACCCCGGCGGCCCCGTCGTGGGCCTCGTCGACGACGTCGATGTCCTCGGCCGACCCGAGGATCGTCCGCAGGAAGCGGCACACCATCGGCTCGTCGTCCACGACCACCACCCTGAGCACGCTCACACCGCCGATTCGGCGGTCGGTATGTACGCGGGCAGGGTGGCCTCGACGGCGAAGCCGCCATCGGGTGAACGCCCGGCCCGCAAGGTGCCGTTGACCAGGTCGATGCGCTGGCGCAGATGGGGGATGCCCAGACCCGATCCGGTGCCGACCAGCGCCCGGTTGGGCCGCTGGGTCGGCGGGGTGTTGCGGATCGACAACCGCACCTGTGCCTCCTCGTAGGACACCCGGACGGTGACATGCGCGCCGGGTGCGTGTTTGCGTACGTTGGTCAGGGCCTCCCGCACGATGCGGTAGGCGGTGCGGCCGACGACCGGTGAGGCGAGGGCGCGGTCGCCCTCCTCGACCAGTTCGGCCGGGGTGCCCACGGCCGTGGACTCGGCGATGAGGGCGGCGAACCCGGCGACCGAGGGGGTCTGGTCCTCGGTGGGGGCGGTGCGCAGGATCCCGACCAGGTCGCGGAGTTCGTCCAGGGCCTGACAGCCCGCCGCCCTCATCTCCTCGGCCGCCTGCCGGGTCGCCTCGTCGGGTGCGGTCATCCGCAGCGCGCCCGCCTGGAGGACCATCAGACTGAGCCGGTGGGTGACCACGTCGTGCATCTCACCCGCGAGCCTGACGCGTTCCTCGGTACGGGCCTGCTCGGCCAGGAGGTGGCGTTCGCGCTCGGCCCGTTCGACGCGCTCGGTCAGGGCGAGCTCCAGCCGGCGGCGGGTGTCCATGTACAGCGCGAGCAGCGGGCCCACGGCCGTGCGCAGCAGTCCGACGGTCAGGACCTGGAGCGACGGCTCCCAGACCCGGGCGACGACGAGGCTGAGCAGGGCGAGCCAGGTGTACTCGGTCCAGCGGGGGCTGGGCAGCCAGGTGGGCCGGGGGTCGCGGGGCCGCCATCCCGCCTTCCGCAGCTCCCGGTTGGCCCGGTTCTCGCGGTAGAAGAGCGGACCGTAGGCCGCCAGGACGGTGGCGTAGGGGGCCCAGATGGTGGCGTCGTTCCCCGGGGTGAGCAGCCCGCCCGGGGAGATCAGCAGGGTCAGCGCGAGGGTGAAGCCGCCGAGGACCGCCAGGACCGTGATCGGCGCCCGGCGCCGGACGGCCAGGGAGAGACAGGCCAGCACCTGGAGACCGAGCAGGGACCAGGCCAGGGGTCCTGGGCGCTCCGGCCACCAGCTGTCGCCCGCGAGGGTCGCTCCGGTGTCCACCAGCGCGAAGAGGACCGCGAGCCCCACGTCGACGGCCCGCCGGTGTCGGCGGTGCCACGGTCCGTCAGTCATGCGCTTACGGTAGGCCACGCTCGCGCCCGGTGACCACGAACCACTGTTTCGGCCACGGCGTAACCCGACTTTCGTAGGGTTCCACCGCGAGCCGTCCGCCGTTCGTCGTACCGGGAGCCGCCGACCCGCCCCTGTCGCCCCGGGGCCCGGCACCGGTCCAATAGAGCCATGGACGCGCGATGGGATCACGTGACCACCACACCCCAACTGGGTCGATACGAGATCGACACCGGCAACTCCTGGGTCACCTTCATGACCCGGCGAGTCCTGGGGCTGGTGCCGGCACGGGGTTCCCTCACGATCCGTACCGGAACCATCGACATCGCGGAGCCGCTGACCGATTCCAGTCTCACCGTGGAGTTCGACTCGGCGAGTCTCCGTACGGGCAGCGCCCGCTGGGACCGCGCCATGCGATCGGCGCGGTACCTCGACACCGATCGCCACCCGGTGATGACCTTCGTCTCACGACGGGTGGAACGGCGGGCGGTGCACGGGGTGTTCACGGTCGGCGGGGTGACCCGTCCCGTGCGTGTGCTGATCGAGGACACGGACGTCACGGCGGGTGTGTTCACCGCCCACGCGTCGGCCCGTCTCGACCGTACGGAGTTCGGACTGTCCGGGCGTGGTATCGGCACCCGGCAACTGGATGTACTGCTGCAACTCACCTGTGTGCATCTGTGACATGAAGAGGTTCGTTCATGGCATGGACAGGGACGGCGGGGGCACCCGCCCTCCTGAGCAACCCGGTGCGTCATAGACGCGGTCACCGCACCCGCGGTGACCGTGGTGGGCCTCCCCCGGGCCCCCAATCGGCCGTCCCACACGGCCACGAGAGCCGTGCCCCCGCACATTCCCC
>NZ_JBHVHF010000303.1:0-9262 GCF_042800315.1 Streptomyces sp. NPDC057638 | reverse complement strand
CCCCCGGGGGTGTCCTCCCCCCGGGGCGCCGCGCGCTGACGGCCCGTAGGGCCCCGCGGGCAGAGCGCACGACGGGAGATGGCCCCCCGCGCGGCCTGCGCGACGATGGCAAGTCCGGGCCCCGCCTGGGGCCGGGCCGTTCGAAGGGGAAGGGACACACCGTGCTGGGTGACGAGGACGGGACCGCCGCCAGACTCTGGGCCATGGCGGGCCTGGGCACGCCGATGGCGCTGCGGACCGCGGCGACCTTGCGGATCGCCGACCACATCACGGCCGGGCACCGCACGGCCCGTGCGCTGGCGGCCGTGACGGACACCCATGCCGGGGCGCTGGAGCGGCTGTTGCGGTATCTGACCGTGCGGGGGGTGCTGGCCTGCGATGACCAGGGCCGCTATGGGCTGACGGCGCTGGGGCAGCCGCTGCGGGAGGATCATCCGGCGCGGGTGCGGGCCTGGTTCGACATCGAGGGCGCCGGGCGCGGTGAGCTGTCGTTCGTGGAGCTGCCGCACAGTGTGCGCACCGGTGAGGCCGCCTTCCCGGTCCGCTACGGCCGGGAGTACTGGGAGGACCTGAGTGCCGACGAGGAGCGGGCGGCGTCCTTCACCCGGCTGCTGGGCGCCGATGTCGCCGCCCGCGCGCCGGGGGTGGTGGCCGGGTATGACTGGGGGCGGCTGGGTCATGTCGTCGATGTCGGCGGCGGTGACGGTTCGCTGCTGGGCGCGGTGCTGAGCGCGTATCCGTCGGTGCGGGGCACGGTGGTGGATCTGCCGGGCGCGGCGGCGGCGGCCAAGGAGCGGTTCGCGGCGGCCGGGCTCGGGGAGCGGGCGGAGGCGGTGGCGGGCAGTTTCTTCGATCCGCTGCCCGCCGGGGCGGACGGCTATGTCCTGTCGCTGGTGCTGCACGACTGGGACGACGAGGCCGCGACCGCGATCCTGCGGCGGTGCGCCCAGGCGGCCGGTCCGCGGGGGGCGGTGTTCGTGATCGAGTCGACCGGGTCGGCGGGGGACGCGCCGCATACGGGGATGGACTTGCGGATGCTGTGTGTGTACGGGGCCGGGGAGCGCGGGGTGGCCGAGTTCGCGGCGCTCGGCGCGGCGGCCGGGCTGCGGGTGGCGGCCGTGCATCCGGCCGGGCCGTCGGCGATCATCGAGCTGAGGGCCGCGGGCCGGTGACCGCGCCGCTGTCCCCCGCGGCGTCCGGGGTGCCGGTGGCCGAGGCGTTCGCGGCGCTCGGTACCCGGGCGGGCCGGGCCGACCCGTATCCCTGGTATGAGGCGATCCGGGCGCATGGCCCGGCGGTGTGGCTCAGGCCGGGGCGGCTGGTGGTGACCGGGTACGCGGAGTGCGGGCGGGCGCTGCGCGCGCCGGGTCTGCGGGTGCAGGACGCGGCGGCCTATGACGCCCTCTCGCCCGCCTGGCGGTCGCACGCGTCGCTGCGGGCGTTCACCAGTTCCATGCTGTACAGCAATCCGCCGGATCATCAGCGGCTGCGGTCGGTGGTGAGTTTCGCGTTCACCCCGCCGCGGATCCGGGCGCTGGAGTCGGTGATCGGGGAGATGTGTGAGCGGCTGCTGGAGCGGCTGGCGCGGCTGGGGGCGCGGGGGGAGCCGGTGGATCTGATCGCCGAGTTCGCCTCCCGGCTGCCGGTGGCGGTGATCAGCGAGATGATCGGGTTCGGGGAGTCGGACCAGGTGTTCTTCCGGGATGTGGCCTCGGCGATCGCGGTGTCCACGGACGGGTCCGGCGATCCGGCGGCGCTGGAGCGCGCGGATGGGGCGATGGAGGAGCTGAGCGGCTATCTCGCCGAGCTGACCGCGCGGCGGCGCCGCGAGCCCCGGGATGATCTGGTGACGCTGCTGACCCGGGTGCACGACGAGGACCGGGAGCGGCTGAGCGAGGAGGAGCTGACGGGCACGCTGATGGTGCTGCTGACGGCCGGGTTCGAGACCACGAGCTTCCTGATCGGGCACGGTGTCCTCAGGGCCCTGGCCGAGCCGGTGCTGGCGGCGCGGCTGCGGTCCGATCCGGCGTTCGCGGCGCCGTTCGGGGAGGAGGTCCTGCGCTGTGAGCCGCCGGTGCATGTCACCAGCCGGACCGCGTCCGCCGCCCTGGATCTGGAGGGGGTGGAGGTGGCGGCCGGGACACGGCTGACGCTGATCCTGGCCGCCGCGAACCGGGACCCGCGCCGCTTCACCGATCCGCACCGCTTCGATCCGGGGCGCTTCGGTGCGGGGCGCGGGGGTGAGCGGCCGCTGAGCTTCGGCGCGGGCGGTCATTTCTGTCTGGGGGCGCCGCTGGCGCGGCTGGAGGCACGGATCGCGCTGCCGCGGCTGCTGGCCCGTTTCCCCGGCCTGCGGCCGGTCCAGGCGCCGGTGTACCGGGACCGGTGGGTGGTGCGGGGTCTGGAGACGTTTCCCGTCACCCTGTGACCGGGACACCGCAGGCCGGGAACACCGGGCCTCCAGGGCTCCGGGCCTGGCCAACTCCGGGCCTGCGCACCACCGGGCCTGGGCAACACCGGGCCTGCGCACCACCGGGCCTGCGGGACTCCGGGCCTGCGCACCACCGGGCCTGCGGGTCTCCGGGCCTCTGATGCCCTGCCCCTGCCCTGTCCCCCGCTCCCCCTCGTGCCCCCGGTCTCCCGGTGCCGCCGGTCTGCGTGTCGCGGCTGCGGGCGGCCCGGCCGGAGCGGGGCCGCGGGGCCGCCGGGCGCGGCACTCCCGTAGCACTCCGGTAGCGCTCCCGCGGCGCTGCCGTAGCGCTGCCGTAGCGCTGCCGCGGTTGGGCCGCCGGGCCGCCGCCCGGGGGCCGCCGGTGAGGTCGCGGGGGCCCGGGGGGCTGGGGCGGGCACGCAGCATCTACGGAGATGCCCCGGTCGGGGGCGGGACATGACGATGCAGGGGAGTCAGCGAGCCCGGGGGCCGCCCGCACAGGGATGCCGTCGCGGGCAGCGCCCGGCGTGGGCCGGATCCTCATAAGGAGACACCTCGTGACAGCACCTCTGAAGATCCTCGCCGTCAACGGATCGGAGCGCGACGGCAACACCGCCGATGTCCTGCGGCACGCGGCCACGGCGGCCCGGCGGCGGTCGGTGGTGTTCGAGACCGTCGATCTGCGCTCGATCCGGATGGAGCGCTGCGGGCCGTGCGGGGACTGCAACGACCGGACGGCTCCGTGCGCGGTGGCTGATTCGGTGCCCGGGGTGGTGCGCCGGATGGTGGAGGCGGACGGGATCATCTTCGCCGCGCCGGTGCACGGGTTCGGGACGGCGAGTCTGATGCAGACGTTCATCGAGCGGGCCGGGGTGGGATATCTGCGCTTCGACCGGCCGCTGAGCAACAAGGTCGCCGGGGTCATCTCGGTGGCCCGCCGTTACAGCGCCGGGGAGGTGTGGTCGCAGCTGACGGCGAACGCGCTGCTGAACCGGATGATCGTGGTCGGCAGCGGGTTCCCGGCGACCGTGCACGCGCTGCACCGGGGGGACGCGCTGAAGGACGAGGAGGGTCTGACGAACGTGACCCGGCTGGTGGAGCGGATGACGGACATGATCGAGCTGCTGGCCGAGCACCGGCGGCTGACCGGCCGGGATGATCTGCTGCCCGCCGGGGAGGTCAACGAGCGGGTCGGACTGGCCCTGAACGAGACGAAGGTCGCGGTGTGATGGGCTCCCCCGCCACCGCCCCCGGGACCGGATCCGCCCCCGCCCCGGCCCCCGCCCCGGCCGCCGCCCCGGCCGCCGTCCGGGCCGCCGCACCCGCGTCCGCCGTCCTGGCGGATACCGGGGAGGGTACGGAGGATTTCCTGCGCGCCTACGGGCGGGTCAGCCGCGCGTTCTACGACGGTTCGCTCACCCCGGGCGCGCTCGGGCGGTGGCGGGCCGGGCGGCTGGCGCGGGTGCTGGAGCATGTGCGGGCCCGCTCCCCGTTCTACCGGCGTCATCTGGCGGGCGTGGACCTGGCGGCGGTCACTCCGGGGGATCTGTCCCGGCTGCCGTTCACCACGAAGGAGGATCTGCGGCGGGAGATGTTCGGCGTGCTGTCGGGCCCGCTGTCGGAGGCGCGGATCTACTACGAGACCAACGGGACCACGGGCGCGGCGACGCCCTGTCCGCGCGGGGCGCGGGACATCGTCACCTCGAACGCGGCCGTGGAGGAGTCCTGGCGGCGGCTGTTCGCGTCCCGGTTCGGGGCGCGGATGCCGGTGGTGGGGCTGATGGGCCCCTCGGAGCTGTACGCGTTCGGGGATGTGTTCGGTGCGGTGGCGCAGTCGCTGGGGGCCTGCCATGTGAAGATCTGGCCGGAGTCGCCCCGGGTCGGGTTCGCCAAGGCGCTGCGGCTGATCGAGGAGCTGGGGGTGGAGGTGGTGGTGTGCGCGCCCGCGGTCTGTCTGAGTCTGGCGAAGGCGGCGCTGCACTACGGCTATGACCTCTCCCGGCTGCCGGTGCGGCTGTTCCTGGTGCTGGGGGAGATCTGTACGCCGCAGCTGGCGGCGAACGTGGCCGCTGTGTGGCCCGGTGCGGTGGTGCGGCCCGCGCTGTACGGGTCGCAGGAGGCGCTGTGTATCGCGACGGGCGCGCAGGACGGGCGGCTGTATCTGTCGGTGCCCAACTATCTGGCCGAGGTGATCGATCCGGACTCCGGCACGGTCCTGGGCACCGGGGAGGGGGGTGCGGTGGCGGGTGAGCTGGTGCTGACGATGCTCGTGGACGGGATCAAGCCGCTGGTGCGTTACCGCACCGGGGATCTGGTGCGGCTGTCGCCCGCGCCGCCGGGTGTGCCGCTGCCGGGGCCGGTGGTGGAGGTCACCGGCCGTGTCGCCGACCGGATCCGGCTGGGCCGGGCGCTGGTGGGGCCCGGGGAGCTGGAGGCGGCGGTCCTGGAGGGCGTGCGCGGCTGTCTGGGCTATCAGCTTGTGGTCGGCCGCGCGCCCGGCGGGGGTGATGAGATCACCGTACGGGTGGATCTGCTGCCCTCGGCCGGGGACCGGGGGGCGGTGAGCGCGGCGATCGGCGGGCGTCTTGAGGCGCTGACCGGGGCGGTGGTGCGGGTCGTCGTGGACGGCGCGCTGGATCCGGTGACGCAGACGGGGTCGTTCGTGAGCTGGAAGGCGGCCCGGGTGTGCGATCTGCGGCAGGCGCCGGACGGTGCGGCCGAGGCCGCCCGGAAGGCCGCGCACCGCTACGCGATCACGACCTGAGTGGGGGATGGGGCGATGAGCGACCCGCGTCCGGCGCCGGCCGCGCTGCGTGTGACCACCCGGGTGCTGCCGCTGGAGGGGGTGGAGCTGCTGCCCGTCTACCGTGCGCTGGCGCAGCGGTTCGGGCCGCGGGAGGTCTATCTGCTGGAGTCGGCGGCGGGGCCGCTGCCTGACCGGCGGTTCCAGTTCGTGGGTTTCGGTGCCCTGCTGTCGGTGGCCGTCACCGGCGGCCGGGTGCGGGTGGAGGGCCATCCGGCGCTGTGCGCGCTGCTGCGGGAGCGGATCCGTCCCTTCCTCGACACCGCCACCGACACCGACACCGACACGGACACCGACGCGGGCGGGGACACCGGCGCGGGCGCGGATGCGGATGCGGGCGGGGGCGGGGGGCGGCTGCGGACGCCGGGGGCGCTGTGGCCGCTGCTGCGGGCGGTGCGGGACCTGTTCGACGCGCCGGCGTCGGCGGAGCGGTTCCGGTTCGGGTTCCTGAGCTTTTTCGGCTATGACACGGTGCGTTATGTGGAGGATCTTCCGTATCTGATGGAGCGTTGCGAGGGGGCGCTGCCCGATGTGCAGCTGGTGCTGCACCAGGGGTGTGTGGTGCGGGATCTGGCGGCGGGGCGCACCGAGCTGCTGCTGCATGAGTGCGGGGTGTGGCCCGCGCTGGCGGCCGGGGAGGTGACGGCGCTGCTGGAGGGGGCGGCGGAGAGTCATCCCGAGCCGGACGCGGTGGCCGTGCCGGAGGCGGTGGTGCGGGACGACAGTGATCCCCGGACGTTCGCGGGCCAGGTGGAGCTGTGTCTGAAGCACATCGCGGCCGGGGACATCTACCAGGTGCAGATCGGGCATGAGCTGGCGATGCGCTCGCCGATCGATCCGGTGGAGGTCTACCGGCGGCTGCGGCGGCGTAACGCGTCCCCGTATATGTACTTGGCCAGTGTGGGCGGGCAGTGTGTGATCGGGGCGAGCCCGGAGCTGTTCGTGCGGATCGAGCGGGACACGGTGACGATGCGGCCGATCGCCGGGACGCTGCCGCGCGCCGGGGACGACGGGGCGGGGGCGCAGCGGCTGCGGGGGGATCCGAAGGAGATCGCCGAGCACACGATGCTGGTGGACCTGTGCCGCAACGACATCGGGCGGATCGCGCGCGCCGGATCGCTGGCGGTGCCGGACGAGTTCGCGGTGGAGGGTTACTCCCATGTGCTGCATCTGGTGTCCACGGTCACCGGGCGGGTGGCGGCGGGCCGGGATGTCTTCGATGTGGTGGCCGCGCTGTTCCCGGCCGGGACGATGACGGGGACGCCCAAGATCCGGGCCATGGAGATCATCGAGTCCGTCGAGCGGTCCCGGCGGGGCCTGTATGCGGGGGCGCTGGGGCTGATGGGGGCGGGTGGTTACACCAATCTCGCGCTGTGCATCCGCACGCTGTTCCATCAGGGCGGTGTCTACCGCACCCGGGCGTCGGCCGGGGTGGTGGCGGATTCCGATCCGGGCGGTGAGTGGCGCGAGACGCTGGCGAAGATGAGCGCCGCCTACTGGGCGGTCACCGGAGAGGAGCTGCTGTGACGCCCCACTCGCGAGGTCCGGTGCGGGGTGCCGGGGGCCGTCCGAGGGTCCTGGTGGTCGACGCGTTCGACAGTTTCGTCGACATCCTGCGCCAGTACCTGATGTCGGCGGGTGCCGATCCGGTGATGGTGCGCTCGCATGTGCTGCGGACCGCGGACGTGGCGCGGATGGGGGTGGACGCGGTGCTGCTGGGGCCCGGTCCCGGGCATCCGGACGCCAGCGGGCATGTGGCGCTGGTGCGGGCGCTGGCCGGGCGGCTGCCGCTGCTGGGGGTGTGTCTGGGGCATCAGGCGATCGGGCGGGCGTATGGGGCGCGGGTGGCGGGCGCGCGGCATCTGATGCACGGCAAGGCGTCGCGGATCGAGCATGACGGGCGGGGGCTGTTCACGGGGGTGCCGCCCGGGTTCTCGGCGACCCGTTACCACTCGCTGATCGTGACCGAGGGCAGTGTCCCGCCGGTGCTGGAGATCACCGCCCGCTCCGCTGATGACGGGTATGTGATGGGGCTGCGGCACCGGGTGTGGCCGGTGGAGTCGGTGCAGTTCCATCCGGAGAGTTTCCGTACCGAGCACGGGATGCGGATGATCGGCAACTTCCTGGACGGGGTGCGGCGGTTCACCGCCCCCGGGCTGCCCGGGGTGGCGGGGGTGGCGGTCGCGCGTCCGGTGCCGGCGGGGGCGGTGTGAAGGGGCCAAAGGCGCGTCAGCGGGCCCGGGGCGGGTGCGCACGGGGTGAGATGCGCGGGCGGGGGCGGGCGTGATGGGCTCGGTGGGGTGCCTGGCGTGCACCGCACCGTGACGATGGGGGAGGTTTGGTGGGGTACTGGAACAGCAGGGCCGAGACGATGCCGCGGGCGGAGCTTGCGCGGTGGCAGTGGCGGCGGCTGCGCCGCGCCCTGGCCTATGCGGCGGACCGTTCGCCGCTGTGGGCGCAGCGGATTCCCGGCGGGATCGGCTCGCTGGAGGAGTACACCGCGCGGATGCCGCTGCTGTTCAAGGCGGATCTTGTGGCCGCGCAGGCCGCGGGGCCGCCGTATGGGACGTGGCCCGCGCTGGATCCGGCGCTGGGGGTGCGCCATCACCAGACCAGCGGGACCAGCGGGCATCCCCCGGTGCGTACGTTCGACACCGAGCGGGACTGGGCGTGGATCACGGACACCTTCTGTACGGCGCTGTACGCCAACGGGGTCCGTTCCCGGCATCAGGGGCTGGTGGCGTTCGGGTACGGCCTGTTCGCCGGGTTCTGGGGCATGCACTACGCGCTGGAGCGGATGGGCTGCACGGTGGTGCCGGCCGGGGGGCTGGACTCCACGGCGACGGTGCGGCTGCTGGTGGAGCGCGGGATCGAGGTGCTGGGTCTGACGCCGAGTTACGCGCTGCGGCTGATGGAGCGGGCCCGGGAGATGGGGGTGGATCTGGCCCGGGACGCGGGGGTGGAGGTGATCCTGGCGGGCGCCGAGCCCCGCTCGGACGCGACGACCCGCGCTGTCGAGGAGGCGTTCGGGGCGCGGGTGTTCAACGCGGCGGGGACGACCGAGTTCGGCGGGGTGTTCATGTTCGAGTGCCCGCAGCGGCGCGGTGCGTGCCATATCAACGAGCCGCTGGTGATCGAGGAGGTGCTGCACCCGGTGACCCGCCGGCCGGTGGGCTACGGCGAGGAGGGGGTGCGGGTGACGACCGGTCTGTACCGGGAGGGGATGCCGTTGTTCCGGCACTGGACGGAGGATGTGGTGGTCAAACGCCCGGCGTCGGCGTGCGGGTGCGGCCGGAGCTGGGATTTCCTGGACGGGGGGATCCTGCGGCGCCTGGATGACATGCGCAAGATCCGGGGGGTGTCGGTGACGCCGGTGATGATCGAGGACGTGCTGCGGGCCTTCCCCGAGGTCGGGGAGTTCCGCTCCTCGATCCGTACCGTACGGGGGCTGGACACGGTCCATGTCGTGGCGGAGGCCGCGGCGTACGGGAGCGCGGGGGCGGCGGCGCTGTGCGCGCGGATCGCCGAGGAGTTCAAACGGGAGATCGGGATCCGGCCCCGGGTGGAGCTGGCCGCGGCGGGCGCGTTGCCCCGGACGACATGGAAGGCGGCACGGCTTCATGACGAACGCCATCTCGCTCACCTCTGAGCGCCGGGCGCCGGACGTGCCCGTGACGGGGCAGGCAGCGGGGCAGCCCGTGTCCGAGCGGCCCGTGGCGGGGCAGCCCGTGGCGGGGCGGCCTGCCGGGCCGCAGGTGCTGACGCCCGCTCAGGAGGAGACGCTGCTGGCGGGCTATCGCGCCCTGACGGCTGTGGAGCGCTCCTGTGCGGTTCCGGCGGTGCGGGCCGCGCTGCGCGGCGCGCTCGCGGAGCTGCGGGTCGCGCTGGAGGGCCAGGCGGTGGAACTGGACGACTACTACCGCACCGCGTGACAGCGGACGGCCGCCCCCCTCGGATACGGGAGCGGGGCGGCCGCTTCACGGTGCCCGTGTGCGGCGGGCGGGACGGAGGGCGCGGACCACGCCCCG
>NZ_JBHVHF010000302.1:0-9376 GCF_042800315.1 Streptomyces sp. NPDC057638 | reverse complement strand
AGCCTCGCTCGCCCGGCCCCATGGAGCCCGGGGCACCCGCTGACCGGCGCGCGCCGGTCAGCCGCCGTCCCCCGCGGCCCTCGGCCCATGAACTCCTCGCTCACCGGCCACGGGCCCACGCCCCTCAGCCCATGAACTTCTTGAACTCGTCCGGAAGCTCGAAGTCCTTGCCCGGCATCCCGCCCGGCAGTCCGAACGCCCCGCCCTCGGCGGCCGACTGCTCCCGCTTGGCGGCGGCGGCCTCCTCATCGGCCTTGCGCTTCATCGGGTTGCCGCTGCGGCGCTTGCCCTTGGCCTGCTTCTGCTGCTTCTTCTGCCGACCGGGGCCACCGCCCATGCCGGGGATCCCCGGCATGCCCGGCATCCCGCCGCCCTGGGCCATCCGCGACATCATCTTGCGCGCCTCGAAGAACCGCTCCACCAGGCTCTTCACCGCGCTGACCTCGACACCCGAACCCTTGGCGATACGGGCGCGCCGCGAGCCGTTGATGATCGTCGGGTCCGTGCGCTCGGCCGGGGTCATCGACTTGATGATCGCGGCGGTACGGTCCACGTCCCGCTCGTCGATGCTGTTGATCTGCTCCTTCATCTGGGCCATGCCCGGCAGCATCCCGAGCAGCTTGGAGATGGAGCCCATCTTCCTGACCTGCTCCATCTGGGCCAGGAAGTCATCGAGCGTGAAGTCCTTGCCCTTGCTGCTCGCCAGCTTGGAGGCCATCTTGGCGGCCTCTTCCTGGCTGAAGGTCTGCTCGGCCTTCTCGATCAGGCTGAGCACATCACCCATGCCGAGGATGCGCGAGGCCATCCGGTCCGGGTGGAAGGCGTCGAAGTCGTCCAGCTTCTCGCCGTTGGAGGCGAACATGATCTGGCGGCCGGTGACATGGGCGATGGAGAGCGCGGCACCACCGCGCGCGTCGCCGTCGAGCTTGGAGAGCACGACGCCGTCGAAGCCGACGCCGTCGCGGAAGGCCTCGGCGGTGTTGACCGCGTCCTGACCGATCATCGCGTCGACGACGAAGAGGACCTCGTCCGGCGAGACCGCGTCCCGGATGTCGGCGGCCTGCCGCATCAGCTCCGCGTCGATGCCGAGACGGCCCGCGGTGTCGACGATGACGACGTCGTGGACCTTGGCCCGCGCGTGCTCGATGGAGTCCTTGGCCACCTGGACCGGGTCGCCCACGCCGTTGCCGGGCTGCGGCGCGTAGACGGCGACACCCGCGCGCTCGGCGACCACGGAGAGCTGGTTGACCGCGTTCGGACGCTGGAGGTCACAGGCGACCAGCAGCGGGGAGTGCCCCTGGCCCTTGAGCCACTTGCCGAGCTTTCCGGCGAGGGTGGTCTTACCGGCACCCTGGAGACCGGCGAGCATGATGACGGTCGGGGGCTGCTTGGCGAACCGCAGCCGGCGGGTCTCACCACCGAGGATGCTGACGAGCTCCTCGTTGACGATCTTGATGACCTGCTGCGACGGATTGAGCGCCTTGGAGACCTCGGCCCCGCGCGCCCGCTCCTTGACATTGGCGATGAAGGCCCGGACCACGGGGAGCGCGACATCCGCCTCCAACAGGGCGATCCGGATCTCCCGGGCCGCGCTGTCGATGTCCGCCTCGCTGAGGCGACCCTTGCCACGCAAGGATTTGAAGGTATTCGCCAAGCGGTCGGAGAGAGTGTCGAACACGGCGCTCGTCGGTCCTCAGAGTCGGGGGCAGGGGAAATCGCCCTCCAGGGTATCCGGACCCGCGTCCGACGCGCCCATGCCGTCACCGTTCCGCCGTACGCGACCGGTCCCGCCCCCGCTCCGGCCGTACGCCGCGGGGGCGCCGGACCCCTCCGTACGCAGGTGGGAGGCGCCGGTGGGAGGCACCGATGGCGACCGTACGAAGGTGAGGGTGCCGATCGCGACCGTACGAAGGTGAGAGCGCCGGTCACGACCGTACGAAGGTGAGGGCGCCGGTCACGGCTGTACGCCGACGGGGAGAGCCGACCTCCGCGGCCCCCGTGCCCGCTCCCGCCCGCTATCCGGCCCGCTCCAGCGCCGTCTGCACGGACCGCGCCAGCGCCACGGCGACGGGCTCCGCCAGTGGCGCGCCGCCGAGGGTGGTCAGGTAGAAGGCGTCGACCGCGTTGGCGCCGAGCGTGGAGACATGGGCGCTGCGCACCCGAACCCCGGCTTCCCGCTCCAGGGCATGGCCGATCCGGTGGAGCAGGCCCGGGGCGTCCTGGGCCCGCACCTCGATGACGGTGGCCTGTGCGGAGGCGGCGGGGGCGAGCGTGACCCTCGGCGGGGGCGCGGCGACGCCCCGGCGGCGGGGCTGGGCGGCGTCGCGCTCGGCGAGCCGGGCGCGGATGTCCAAGGAGCCCTCCAGCGCCCGGACGAGATCGGCGCGGAGCCGGGCGGCCTGCGGCAGGGCGCCGTAGGCGGCGGCGACCCGCCAGTTCAGCACGAGGGCGCGGCCATCGCCCGCCTCCCCCGGCAGCGGTGGCTCCACCGTCCGCAGCTCGGCCGAGCGGACGGTGAGCCGGTGCAGCGCGAGGACCCCGGCGACGGCGGGCAGCACCCCCGTACGGTCGGGCAGGGCGATCAGCAGCTCGGCCCCGACACCGTCCGTGACGGCCGGCCCGGCCACGGGGTCCGGTGGGTCGTCGGGATCGACCGCCTCCGGCCGGGTGTGGAGCGCGAGCACCGGACCGCCCGTCCGCAGTGCCTCGACCGCCAGCCGCTCCTGCTCGGCGCTGGGCGCGCCCTCGTCCCGCACCACCGGGGCGCCGCCGTCCCGCAGCACCTCGGCGACCCGGCGCACCAGATCCGCGACGAGCCTGCCGCGCCACGCGGACCAGGCGGCGGGCCCGGTCGCCAGCGCGTCGGCCTCGGTGAGCGCGTGCAGCAGTTCCAGCGTCGCGGTGCTCCCGACGGCCCGCGCGACCAGGGTCACGGTCGCCGGATCCTCCAGGTCCCGCCGGGTCGCGGTGTCGATGAGCAGCAGATGGTGGCGGACGAGGGTCACCAGCACCGCCGCGTCGGCGGACCCGAAACCGATCCGCCCGGCCACATCCGCCGCGATGGTCGCCCCGGCCACCGCGTGATCGCCGGGCCAACCCTTGCCGATGTCATGGAGAAGGGCCGCGACCAGCAGCAGATCGGGCCGGGTGACCCGGCGGGCCAGCGCGGCGGCGCGTACCGCCGTCTCCACGAGATGGCGGTCGACGGTCCAGGTGTGGACGGCGTTGCGCTGGGGGCGGCAGCGGACCCGTTCCCAGTCCGGCAGCAGCGCGGTGACCAGCCCCTCGGCCTCCAGCGCCTCCCAGACGGGCACCGTGGGCTCCCCCGCGCCCAGCAGGGTCACGAACTCCTCCCGGGCCCCGGCGGGCCAGGGCACCGGCAGCGGCGGGCACGCCTCGGCGAGCCTGCGCACGGCGTGCGGGGAGAGCGGGAGCCCGGCCTGGGCGGCCGCGGCGGCGGCCCGCAGCGGCAGCGCGGGATCCCGCTCCGGCCGGGCGGAGCGGGCGAGCACGGCCTCGCCGTCCTGTTCGACCACCCCGTCGGCGAGCGGGCTGCGCTCGGGCTCCGCGCGCCGCCCGTGGACCCGCCGCAGCAGTTCCCCGCCCTCGCGGGCGATCCGGCGCAGCCGGGGCCGCGCCGAGCGGGCGGCGAGCACCCGGTGGACCTCGCGCCAGGTGATGTCGGTGGCGTACGAGATGGTCCGGGCCGCCTCGTAGACCTGGCGCAGCAGCGCGTCGGCGTCGAGGACGCCCAGCTCACCGGCGACCTGGTCCTGTTCCTGGAGGGTGAGCCGGTCGGTGGCGCGCCCGGTGGTGAGATGGAGGGCGTCGCGGGTGTCGAGCAGGGTGCGGCGGGCCTCGGCGAGCCCGGCGCGGGGCGCGTCCGCCACCCAGGAGGCGGCGACGGCCCGCAGGGCGGTGATGTCCCGCAGCCCGCCGCGCGCCTCCTTCACATCGGGTTCCAGCAGAAAGCGCAGTTCGCCCTGGCGCTCGGCCCGCTCCCGGCACAGGGCGTGGAGTTCGGGCAGCCGCCGGGGTGCCTGGTTGCGCCAGTCGGCGAGGACGGCGCCGCGTACGGCGGTGACCAGGGCCCGGTCCCCGGCGAGCGGCCGGGCGTCGAGGAGCCCGAGGTGGACCTTGAGATCCTCGCCCGCGGTGTGGCGGGCCTGGGCGGGGGTGCGCACCGCGTGGTCGAGGGCGAGCCCGAGGTCCCAGACCGGGTACCAGAGCCGGTCGGCGAGGGTGGCGAGGGCGCCTGCGTCGGCCCGGCCGTCGTGGAGCAGCAGCAGATCGAGATCGCTGCGCGGGGAGAGCTCTCCCCTGCCGTAGCCGCCGACCGCGACCAGCGCGGCGCCCTGGACACCGGTGGCGCGGGCGGCGGCGGTGAACAGGGCGGCGAGCCACTGGTCGGTGAGCTGGGCAAGGGCGCCCCGGCGCGCGGGTCCGGAGCGGTCCCGTCCGGTGAGCAGCCGCAACCGGGCCGCGGCGTAGCCGCTGGGGCCCGAGTCCTCCGCCTCGGTGATGGTCTGGGTACCCGGCACCGACCCGCCTCCTTCGTCCGTTCCCCGGGCCCGCCCGTCCCTGGGCGTGCCCGGGGGCTCTTGCCAGAGGGCTAGAGAGCGTCGGGGCCGCGCTCGCCCGTCCGTACCCGGACCGCCGTGTCCACCGGGACGGTCCAGACCTTGCCGTCGCCGATCTTGCCGGTGCGCGCGGCCTTGACGATCACATCGAGGAGCTGGTCGGCGTCGTCGTCCTCGACCAGGACCTCGATACGGATCTTGGGAACGAGGTCGACGGTGTACTCCGCGCCCCGGTAGACCTCGGTGTGGCCGCGCTGGCGGCCGTATCCGCTGGCCTCGGTGATGGTCAGGCCCTGGACCCCGAAGGCGTGCAGCGCCTCCTTGATCTCGTCGAGCCGGTGGGGCTTCACGACGGCGGTGATGAGCTTCATGCGTCCACCTTCTGGGTCGGAGCGGGCGCCGTCGAGGCGAGTTCACCCGGTGTGGGGGCGGTCCGGCGGGTTCCGCCGCCCGCGCCGCTGAGGTCGTAGGCGGTCTCGGCGTGCTCGTCCTGGTCGATGCCGGAGACCTCGACGTCCTCGTCGACCCGCATCCCGATGGTCCGGTCGAGGACCAGGGCGAGCAGCGCGGAGACGACCAGGGAGTAGGCGAGGACGGCGAAGACGCCGATGGCCTGCTTGCCGAGCTGTTCCAGGCCACCGCCGTAGAAGAGGCCCTTGGCGTCGGACTGCACTCCTCCGGTGGCGAACAGGCCGACCAGCAGGGAGCCCGCGACACCGCCGACGAGGTGGACGCCGACGACATCGAGGGAGTCGTCATAGCCGAAGCGGAACTTCAGTCCGACGGCCATGGCGCAGAGCACTCCGGAGATGGCTCCGATGGCGAGCGCGCCGAGCGGGGAGCAGGAGCCTCCGGCGGGGGTGATGGCGACCAGTCCCGCGACGGCGCCGGAGGCGGCGCCGAGGGTGGTGAAGGCGCCGTGCCGGATCTTCTCGTACACCAGCCAGGAGAGCATCGCGGCGGCGGTGGCGACCTGGGTGTTGACGAACATGACCGCGCCGACGCCGTCGTCGTTGCCGAGCCAGGATCCGGCGTTGAAGCCGAACCAGCCGAACCAGAGCAGCCCGGCGCCCAGCATCACCAGCGGCAGGCTGTGCGGCCGCATGGGGTCCTTGCGGAAACCGACCCGCTTGCCGATGACGAGGATGACCCCGAGGGCGGCGGCTCCGGCGTTGATGTGGACGGCGGTGCCGCCCGCGAAGTCGATGACCCCCATCTCGAAGAGCCAGCCTCCGGCGGCCCAGACCCAGTGCGCGACGGGGAAGTAGACGATGGTCGCCCACAGGACGACGAAGAGGATCCACGCGCCGAACTTGACGCGGTCCGCCAGGGCCCCGCTGATCAGCGCGGGCGTGAGCACGGCGAACATCAGCTGAAAGACCGCGAAGACATAGACCGGAATGGAGTAACCGTCCCAGAGCTGGTTCACCCCGATCCCGCTGAGGCCCACATACTCGCCCGACCAGCCGACCAGCGAGCCTATGTCGGAGCCGAAGGCCATGCTGAAGCCGTAGAGCACCCACAGCACGGTGACGATGCCGAGGCTGACAAAGCTCATCATCAGCATGTTGAGGGTGGACTTGACCCGGACCATGCCTCCGTAGAAGAAGGCGAGTCCGGGGGTCATCAGCATCACCAGCGCGGAGCAGATGAGCATGAAGCCGGTGTTGGCGGCGGACAGTTCGGGGGTGTCCGCGGCGAGCGTCAGGATGCCTGGGGGCATCGGGTCTCCTCGGGGTCGTGCGGCCGGGGTGCGGGCGGGGGGTGGCGCGCCCTGCGAGGGTGACGCGGCGCCGTTTCGGCCAAGGCAGCCCGATGTTTCGCGCCGGTGACGAAGAGCCCCTGTGTGTTACGCACCCGTCAACACAAGACCGCCTGATCAGCCAGCGACCGGCCGGGAGCGGACCTGGACCGGCCGCGACGCCGCCCGAGTGACCTGGCATTTGGGGGAGCCGAGTCGGCTGTTCGGGACGGTCGTCGCGGCCGGGGACTGTACGGACC
This sequence comes from Streptomyces sp. NPDC057638, assembly GCF_042800315.1. NCBI lineage: Bacteria > Bacillati > Actinomycetota > Actinomycetes > Kitasatosporales > Streptomycetaceae > Streptomyces > Streptomyces sp. NPDC057638. Next base: position 2,795 of record NZ_JBHVHF010000302.1, on the reverse strand, counting down.
GGCCTCTTCCGGGCCGGTGGCGGTACGGAGCGGGGGAATCCGCTCCGTACCCGGGGGCGCTCAGACCGCTTCGGCGGTCTCGGGCAGCTGGGCGGTGAGCTGGTCGGTCAGATGGACGACCTCGGCGCTGTCGCCGAAGTCACGGGCGGCGGTGTCGACGGTCTTGCGCAGCCGGGTGTTGACCCGCTCGGACCGGACCCGTCGGGCGACGGTGAGCGCCTCCGAGGCCAGTTCGGTGGCCTGTTCGGGCTCCCGCTTGAGCAGATGGACGGTGGCCATGCCGATCAGATTGAGGGCGTAGGAGCGCTGGTGCTCCTCGTCCTGGCGGAAGAGCTCCACCGCGCGGGCCATGACCGGCTCGGCGAGCGAGGCGTAGGTGGGGCTGCGGCCCGCCACATAGGCGAGATCGCGGTAGGAGTGGGCGTTCTCGCCATTGAGCTCGGCGCGGGAGAAGAAGCGGATCCAGTCGGGCTCGGGCTCTCCGCCGAGGCCGACGTCCTCGAAGGTGTCCTCGGCCATCCGGACCGCGCGCTTGCACTTGCTGGGCTGGCCCATGTTGGCGTAGGCGCGGGCCTCCATCGCGTAGAGCATCGACTGGGTACGAGCGGTGGCGCACTCCCGGCTGCCGTACTGGGCGAGGTGGATCAGCTCCAGGGCGTCCTCCGGCCGCCCCAGATGGATCATCTGGCGGCTCATGGAGGAGAGGATGTAGGCGCCCAGCGGCTTGTCACCCGCCTCCTTGGCGGCGTGCAGCGCGAGGACGAAGTACTTCTGCGCGGTGGGCTGGAGCCCTACGTCGTAGCTCATCCACCCGGCCAGCTCGGCCAGCTCGGCGGCGCAGGTGAACAGCCGCCGGGCGGTCTCCGGGGGGTGCGGCTCCTGGAGGAGGTCGGTGACCTCGTGGAGCTGGCCGACGACGGCCTTGCGCCGCAGCCCGCCACCGCACTGCGCGTCCCACTGGCGGAACATCGCGGTGGTGGACTCCAGCAGTTCCAGCTCGGGGCGGGAGAGCCGGGAGAGCCCGGGTCCGTCCGTGGCGGCCGAGGTGCCGTCGGCCACGGCGCCGGGCACGGAGCCGGGGACGGATCCGGGGGCTGGCACCAGCCAGCGCTGCATGGGTTCGATGAGGGCGGGCCCGGCCGCGAGACCGAGCGAGGTGCCGAGGAAGCCCCGGCGGGCCAGCATCAGATCGCTGCGGGAGAACTCGCTGAGCAGGGTGACCGTCTGGGGGCCCGCCCAGGGCAGGTCGACCCCGGAGATCGAGGGGGAGGGCGGGGTGGTCCGCAGTCCCAGTTCCTCGGTGGCGACGACGGCGCCGAAACGCTCGGAGAAGAGTTCGGAGAGGATCCGGGGGATGGGTTCACGGGGCTGTTCCCCGTCGAGCCAGCGCCGGACGCGGGAAGTGTCGGTGCTGATGTGGTGCGCGCCCATCTGGCGGGCGCGGCGGTTGACCTGGCGGGCCAGCTCGCCCTTGGACCAGCCGCTGCGCAGGAACCACGAGGCCAGCTGCTCGTTCGGGCGCTTTCCGGTTTTCGTACCGGCGCCGCTGCCGTCCACTGGAACGCCCCCATCCGTTAAGTCCGAAGCTCGAACCCCTACCAGAATGCCGTGAGATGGGGCGTCTGTCCGGCCTCGTACGCCACCGAACAGAAGACCGACTTGCCTCCGGCATACCCACGGGCGGGCGCGGCTGCGGGACTGCCACGGCGACAGGGCCGTGACACCTCCGGGGTCCGCGCACTGAAAGTAATCCTACGATCACCCGAGCGAGGAGTGGGATTCCATAAACGCCACCATTCGCCACCCCTTCGAATGAACTCCCTCGCCGCCAGGCGCGATTCACTTGACATATGACGATCAGGAGCTGGCGAAGTGGTGCACGCCGAGGCGCGCGACATCGCCCGCACCCCCCCTCGCGCCACCGTGCGCCGCGGACGCCTCACTGCTCGCGACGCTCCGTTACGAGGAGACTTCGGGTCGTAACCACCGGCGAGCGCAACCCGTTGGAGGGGGCATGGGCTTCACAATCGGCGGCGGCAGCCGGAGCATCAGGGACATCCGGTCCGGCTCACGGCGCCGGGACCGCGCGACGGAGTGCACCGCGGTGGCCGAGTACACGGGACTGTGGGGCTGGGCGGTGGTGCCGGGCGCCCGGATGACGTCCGGAGGCTGCTCCTGCGGGAGCGACGGGTGCCCCGCACCGGGGGCCCATCCCCTTCCGTACACGGGGGAGATCCCGGCCGGGGCCACGCTGGACACCGTCACGGCGGCCTGGTCCCGGGTGCCGGACGCCACCGTGCTGCTGCCGGCGGGCCGGACCTTCGACATCCTGGACGTGGCCGCGCCGGCCGGACGGCGGGCGCTGGTACGGCTGGAGCGGATGGGACTGCCGCTGGGGCCGGTGACGGCGACGCCGGACGGCCGGTGCCAGTTCTTCGTGGCGCCGGGAGCCGCGGCGGAACTGCCCACCCTGCTGTACCGCATGGGCTGGGACGACGCCGACCTCGATCTGCACTGCCTGGGACCCGGCGACCACATCACCGCGCCCCCGTCGGACCACGCGGGCCTGGGTCCGGTCCACTGGCTGCGGCCCCCGTCGCTGGACACCGCGACCGCGCCCCCGGCCCGGCTGCTGCTGGGAACACTCGCGTACATCTGTCACCGGCTGACGGCGTAGGTCGTGGTACCTGCCGGGCGCCGCGGGCCGGACGGGACTCTGCGGACACGTCCCAGGACGCCGGGACCCCTCACACACAGACGGCGGAGGGCCGGTCACCGCCTTCGGTGACCGGCCC
>NZ_JBHVHF010000301.1:0-9392 GCF_042800315.1 Streptomyces sp. NPDC057638 | reverse complement strand
GGCTTCGGCGACGGGGAGGCCGAAGCCCTCGCCCTCGGGGGCGCCGAGCGCGACGAAGACCGAGGTGTCGGCCAGGACCCGGGCGACCTCCTCATGCGGAAGGCCACGGATGTCCCGCAGCTCGACACCCTCGCTCCTCGGGTCGTTCCGCAGCAGCTGCTTGAGCAGGGAGCTTTCGGAGGGCCGCTTACGGGACATCCACGCGATGCTGGGCGTCCTGGCGCGGGCGGGGCGGAAGAGGCCGGCGTCGATGGGGTTGGGCACCAGCGTCGGCGGCGGGAGATGGGGGATGGCGCGGCTGAGCACGTCGACGCCGTCCCGGGAGATGGTCCAGAGCGCGGGCGGATCGGCCCAGCCGGGGTAGGGGTGGAGGTCGGGGCAGGTCAGAAAGGTCATGAAGTGGCCTTGTACGAAGATGACCTTGCGTCCGCCGGGTGCCGGGTCCACCCCGGGCAGGACCGTCAGCTCCGGCAGCACCACCAGGTCGTCCGGGCCGAGGTCGATCTCGGTACCGGAGAGCGTGGGCACGGTGTCGTCGAACCAGGTGTAGCGGAACCCGGGCGTCGGGGACCAGCGGTAGGAGTCGACCCCGGCGGCCGCGAGCAGGGCCACATGTTCCGTGATCAACCGGTTTCCGCCCACCGGGTACTGGTACTCGAACCCGGTGTAGATGACCCGCCCACCCATGAACTGACCTCGCATCCATAACACATGGCAAAGGAAACCCGCACTGGCGACGGATGACTGTCGACCAGGGAGCCGAAGGGGCCTCATTGCCCACGCCGACCGCGCCCCTGAGGAAGAGGAAGAACCAGTTGGCCTGGCCATCCGGTTGCATTATTTGCAACACAAATGACCGCCTCGAATCACTTCGACCATACCCACACGTTCAGGCCAGAGGCAATGGTCTAGTCCCTCGTGACAGGCCCGCCGGAAAACCGTCGAGACCGACGGCGCAAAGGATTTCAAGCCAGGAGAACGGGCTTTGGGTCATTGTCCGGACTGGCTGGTAAGCGACCAACGCTTTCCCGTCGCTCCCCCTCTCCCCGGTCCATCATCCCTTACACGAGCAGCGGAAACGCAGCCTTCATGAATTCCGGAGCGATGAAGCCAGCACGACACATGGCTGGATCGCCCTCTTTACAGGGGCTCCTCCTCCCCCATCTCACCGCCCTGCCGGAACTCCGGCGAGCCGGGAATTCACCGGGCGTACGGCGACGGGTGACCGGGTTACCGTCCAGTCACCGGACACCACACGGCCGCTCGCACCCATCGCCCACGAGTCGACTCCCCGGGCCCCTCCCCGGACCCGGCCTAAATGGTCCATACCAATGCCGGTGAGCCGTCACGAAATTCAGCGGCGAACCCTCGGCATACCCAGGCCGATCCAGGAAATGATCTCCCGTTGGATCTCGTTGTTGCCGCCGCCGAAGGTGAAGATGACGGCGGAGCGGTAACCGCGCTCCAGCTCGCCCTGGAGCACCGCCCCCGCCGAACCCTCCGTGAGCGGGCCGGCCGCCGCCGCCACCTCCATCAGCCAGGCGTAGGCGTCACGGCGCGCCTCGGAGCCGTAGACCTTGACGGCGGAGGCGTCCTGCGGGGTGAGGCTGCCGTCCTGGAGCGCGCCCACCATGCGCCAGTTGAGCAGCCTCATCGCGTCGAGCCGGGTGTGGGCGCGGGCCAGCCGGGCGCGGACCCAGCCGAGGTCCAGGACACGGCGGCCGTCGGCGAGTTTGGTGTCGGCGGCCCAGCGCTGGACGTCGCGGAGGGCGCGGATCGCCATGGTGCCGTGCGCCGCGAGGGTGACGCGCTCATGGTTGAGCTGGTTGGTGATCAGCCGCCAGCCCTCGTTCTCCGCCCCGACCCGGTGTGCGGCGGGGACGCGGACACCGTCGTAGAAGCTGGCCGTGGTGTCATGCCCGGCGAGGGTGTTGATCAGGGTCCAGGAGTAACCGGGGTCCGTCGTCGGCACCAGCAGCAGGGTGATGCCCCGATGCGGCGGCGCGGCGGGGTCGGTGCGGGTGGCGAGCCAGACCCAGTCGGCGGTGTCGCCGTTGGTGGTCCAGATCTTCTGGCCGTCGACGACGTAGTGGCCGGTGGCCTCGTCCCCCTCCCGTACCGCACGGGTCCTGAGCGCGGCGAGGTCCGTGCCCGCCTCGGGCTCGCTGTAGCCGATGGCGAAGTCGATCTCGCCGGAGAGGATCCGGGGCAGGAAGTACGCCTTCTGCTCCTCGGTGCCGAACGCCATGAGCGTCGGCCCGACGGTGTTGAGGGCCATCAGCGGCAGCGGCACGACCGCCTGCGCGGCCTCGTCGAAGAAGATGAACTGTTCGACGGGGGTGAGTCCACGGCCGCCGTACTCGGCCGGCCAGCCGACGCCGAGCCAGCCGTCGGCGCCCAGCCGCCGGATCGTCTGGCGGTAGAAGCGCTTGCGCTCGACCCGGTCGGCGAGCCGGGCGTGGGCGTCGTCCGGCATGAGGTCGGCGAAGTAGGCGCGCAGCTCGGCGCTGAGCCGCCGCTGCTCGGGCGTGTAGGCGAGGTGCACGGCCCCTCCAGAGTGGTCGGTGGGTCGCTGCGGCCGCACCCGGGGTGCGGGGCGGACCCGGGCGGCGGTGTGCCCCGGGCGCGGCGCACACGGTAGAACGTGTTGCAAGAATCCGGAAGGGCCATGACGCGGGGCGCCCTCGCGGGCACGGGGAGCGCGGCCGGGGTGAGCCGGTCGCGCGTGCGCATCGCCGACGCGTTCGCGGGCGCCGAACCGCCGCAGCTCTGCCTCAGGGCCGCGCGAGGCCCGGCCCCCTGCGTGCCACGGCCGTGCGTCGGCGAGGATGGGGAGGGAAGATCCGTACCCGGAAAGGAACGCACACGATGGCCCTGGACGCGTCCGACTCCGTCCTCACCTCGACCGAGGGCCATGCGGCCCATATCGTTCTCAACCGCCCTCGTGCCCTCAACTCCCTCACCCACGCCATGGTTCGCACCCTGCGCTCGGTGCTCGACGCCTGGGAGCACGACCCCGCCGTCGGGACCGTGGTGATCCGGGGCGCCGGTGAGCGGGGCCTGTGCGCCGGGGGCGATATCCGCGCCATGAGGGAGAGCGCGCTGGCGGGCGACCGGACGGCGCTGGACTTCTGGCGGGACGAGTACCTGCTCAACGCCCGTATCGCACGCTTCCCCAAGCCGTATGTCGCGTTGATGGACGGGGTCGTGATGGACGGCGGGGTCGGGGTCTCGGCCCACGGCGGCGTACGGATCGTCACCGAGCGCTCGGCCGTCGCGATGCCGGAGACGGTGATCGGCTTCGTCCCGGACGTCGGCGGCACCCATCTGCTGGCGCGCGCCCCCGGCGAACTGGGCACCCATCTGGGCCTGACCGGGCTCGCGGTGGGCGCCGCCGACGCCGTGCTGTGCGGGCTCGCGGACCACTTCGTCCCGTACGAACGCTTCCCCGGGCTGATCGCGGCGCTCGCCGTGGCCCCGCCGGAGGAGGCGGTACGGCGCTTCGCGCGGCCCGCCCCGGAGGGGGAGCTGGCCCGGCGGCGGGAGTGGATCGACTCCTGCTACAGCGGCGACTCGGTGGAGGCGATCGTGGACCGGCTGCTCTCCCACGGCGACCCGGCCGCGAAGGACGCCGCCGAGACGATCCTGACCCGCTCGCCGACCTCGGTGAAGGTGACCCTGGCGGCGCTGCGGCGGGCGCGGGCGCTCGGGGCGCTGGAGCCGGTGCTCGACCAGGAGTACCGGGTCTCCTGCGCCGCCTTCCGCTCCCCCGACCTGGTCGAGGGCGTCCGGGCGCAGATCATCGACAAGGACCGCAGACCGCGCTGGTCACCCGCGACCCTGGCGGAGGTGACGGACGCGGACGTGGCGCGCTACTTCGCGCCGCTCGGCGCGGACGAGCTGGGGCTGGCGCCCGTACGGGGCTGACCGGACCGCCGCCAGGACGAGTCGCCCCGTGCGCACCGGACGACAACTCTCGGCCCGCCCGGTGGCGAACCGCGGCTCACCGGCTCCGCCTCCTGACGGAACAGGTCGTAGAAGTACGGAAATTGACGGACCCTGACGAACCATGACGGGCTACGACGGCCCGGCGCCCGCGACCAGCGCCCCGAGGGCCGTGCGCCGATGGGTGACCGAGCGGCCCGTGCGGGCCGTCGTCACCAGACCGGCCGCTCGGAGCGCCGCCGCGTGGGACGACGCCGTCGCGCTGGTGACATGGAGGGCGCGGGCCAGGGAGGTCGTGGTGTGGGGCTCGGCGAGCAGCCGCAGGGCGTCGAGCCGGGTGCGGCCCAGCACCGTGGCCATGGCCTCGGCGGGGGCGGCCGGGCGCCCCGCGGTGGGCGGGAGCCCGGGACCGGCCGGATAGGTCAGGACCACGGGATGCCCCGGGATGTCCTGGAGCAGCGGGCCCCCCGGGTGGTGGAACGTGGGCAGCAGCACCAAACCGCGCCCGTCGAGGCGGACATCACGGCCCGGGGCCGCGCCAGGCGTGTGGGGGTGGCCGGGCCACTCCCACACGCCCGCACGGAGTCGGCCGCCCGGGGCCAGGCCGGTCAGCGCGGCGGCCACCCCGTGCTCGGCGACCGTGAGGGCGTAGCGGGTGAACTCCGCGCGGTGCAGGTCCTGTACGACGGTCCAGACCGGGGCGAGGACCGTCTCGAACGCGGCCCGCTGGGCGCGGCGCAGGGTGTGCCAGGCCGTGTCGTCGCCCGCGTGCAGGCCATGGATCCAGCGCGGGGCGGGCGCCGGACCGTAGACCCGTTCCAGCTCGGAGCGGACCAGACCGGGGCGGGTGGCGCGGATCCGCTCGAAGCCGTCGGACAGGGTGTCGCCGAGGACGTCGAGGAAGGCGGGCGGGCGGCCCGCCGGGACCAGGTCGCCGAGCGGGGCGGCCGCGGGCGGGAGGGAGCGCAGTACCCGGCCGCGCCACGGCGCGAACAGCGGCCCGCCGCGCTGGGACACGGCGGTCGTCAGGGCGGCGTGCAGTTCCTGGAGCGGCGCGGGGCGGGGCGCGAGGCGGACCCGGGCGAAGTCGTCCGCGGTGAAGTGGATTCGCAGCACCGGCACCACGCACAGCTCCTCGTCTCAGGCCAGCCTTGTGGCCAGGACCTGAACCTTCGCACCGCGACGGCCCCCGCTCCCAGGCTGTCCCCATGACCTCTCGACGCGCTCTTCTGAAGGGCACCCTATGCGGGGGTGCCGCCGCCCTGCTGCCCACAGCCGCGTTCGCCGCTGCCTCCGGCGCCTCTGCCGCTGCCTCCGGCGGTGGCCCGGCGCTGTGGCTGCCCGCGCCCTCCGGCTCCCACCCCGTCGGCGTACGGACGGTCCATCTGGTGGACCCGGCCCGTACCGACCCGTGGGTGGGTGGCGTACGGCAGCTGATGCTCACCGTCCTGTACCCGGCCCGGTCGGTGGCCGGCCTCTGCCGCGCCCCGCAGCTCACCCGGGGCGAGGCCGCGGTGTTCGCCGCGTACGCGCCGTACGTGCGCCCGGGGCTGCCGGGGCCGGGAGCGGTGGACTGGGGCGCGGTCCTCACCCATGGGTACCCGGGCGCGCCGCCGCTGCGCGGACGGCGTCCGGTGCTGGTGTACTCGCCGGGCGGCGGTGACTCCCGCACACTCGGAACGACCCTCGCCGAGGACTGGGCGAGCCATGGCGGGGTGGTCGTCCTCGTCGACCACCCCGGTGACGCCTCGCAAGTGGAGCTGCCGACGGGGATGCGGAAGACGGTCCTGACCGGCCCGCCGGACCCGGCGACCTTCCGCACGATGGTGGACACCCGGATCGCGGACCTCCGCCTGGTCCTCGACCGGCTCGGGACTCTGCCGCTCGCCCCGGTCATGGACGCCCGCCGGATCGGGTTGTACGGGCACTCCGCGGGCGGCACGGCGGCGGTGTACACGGCCTGCCGCGATGGCCGGGTCGGCGCGGTGGCGAATCTGGAGGGCTATCTCGACCTGTATCCGGTGCCGCGCGGCTTCGACCGGCCGCTGCTGCTGGCACGCACCGGCGGATTCGAGGGCGCCGCGCGCGTCGAGTCCTCCTGGGCGGGCCTGCCCGGCCGCCGGGTGCTGCTCGCCGACGCGAACCACTGGGCGTTCACCGACTACGGCTCGCTCGTCGCGCGGCTCCACTCGGCCGGTCTCGTGACCGCGTCGGCGCGTGCCGCGCTGATCGGTACCGGGGATCCGGTGGTGACGCTCGCCGGGGTACGGACCCGGGTGGGGGGCTTCTTCGCCCGCCATCTGTCGTAGCGGCGCCGGCCCGGCGGCACGGTACGGGGGAACGGTACGGCGGGAACGGCGGGACGGTACGGAGGGTACGGAGGGTACGGAGGGTACGGAGGCGGCGGCCCGGCCCTCGGCCCCGCCCGTCGGCCCCGTCGGCCCGCTCGACCGCCGCGCCTTCGGGGGACACCGCCACCGCACCTCGGGGGAACATCGCCGCCACGCGGGGAACACCGCCGCCGCGCCTTCGGGGAGCACCGCCACCGCCCCACCCGCTACTCCAGCGCCCGCAGCAGCAACAGCGCCGTGTCGTCCCCGCGTCGCCCCGGGCCGGGCGGCACGTCCAGCAGCGCGTCGGCGAGGCTCTCCAGGGAGCCGCCGCCCGCGCGGGCGAGGCGGTCGGCCAGCGCGGCCACCGACTCGTCGGGATCGACCCCGGGCATCTCGATCAGCCCGTCGGTGTAGAGCAGGAGGACGGACCCGGGCCGCAGCGGCACCTCCGTCGTGGGGTAGACCGACGCCCGGTCCACACCGAGCAGCGGCCCGCCCGGCAGCCGCAGCACATGGACCCGGCCGCCGGGGTCGCGCAGCAGCGGCTGGGGGTGTCCGGCGCGGGCCATGCGGACCCGGTGGGCGGGCAGGTCGAGATGGAGGTAGACACAGCTCGCCAGCAGATCGGCGTCGAGGTCGATCAGCAGCTTGTTGGTGCGGGCGATCACCTCGCCCGGGGTCGGGGCGACGGCAGTGTACGCGCGCACGGCGGTGCGGACCTGGCCCATCAGCCCGGCGGCGGTGGCGTTGTGGCCCTGGACGTCCCCGATGGCGGCGGCCGTCAGGGAGGTGCCCGGGATCAGATCGTAGAAGTCACCGCCGATGTCCATGTCCTCGGTACCGGCCAGATAGCGGACGGCGACCTCAAGGCCCGGCACCACGGGCAGGGTGTGCGGCAGCAGCGCGGACTGGAGGCCCTGGGCGAGCCTCAGTTTGGTGTCGTAGAGCCGGGCCCGCTCCAGCGCCTGGGCGATCAGTCCGCCCAGGCTGGTGAGCACGGCCCGTTCCTCGGTGGCGAACCGGTGCTCGGTGGCGTAGCCGAGGACACAGAGGCCGACCGGGCGGCCGGAGGCGACCAGCGGGAGATAGGCCCAGGCGGCCATGCCGTCCGGGGTGGCGTGCCGCGCCGGGTAGACCCGTTCCAGCTCCGCCCGGGACTCGAAGAACGCCGGGACCCCGGTGGCCAGCGCCTGGGCACCGGGGATCTGGGCGGTCAGCGGCACTCCGTCGAAGCGCTCCACGACACGGGCGTCCGGATAGCCCCGGTGCCCCAGGACCCGCACACGGCGGTTCTCCGGCGCCAGGAAGACCAGGGCACTGCTCTCCAGCGCGGGCATGATCTCGTCGGAGACGCGCTCGATCACATCGGAGACGGTGACGGCCTCCGTCAGGGCGCTCGCCAGTTTGAGGATGTGGGAGATGGTGACCAGCCGGGCGGGGCCGGTGCGCTCCTGGCCCGTGCTCGGCCGCCCCGGCGTGTCTCCGGCCCGGTCGTCGGGGGCGATGCGCACGCTGACGCCGTCACGGCCGGGGTGGAGGCGGAACGCCAGCCAGTCGCGGGGCGGCCGCAGCGCGGTGAAGCGGGTGACGCGCTGGCTGACCATCGCGGCCCGGTAGCGGTCCTCGTGCACCGGGTCGTCCAGCCAGGGCACGGCGGTCCACAGCCGGGCGCCGACCAGCTGGGAGACGGGCACCCCGATCAGGTCGGCGGCGGCGGGGCTGGCGTAGGTGACCCGGGCGTCGACGTCGAGCGCGCAGTAGCCCTCGGGGAGGCGGCTGAGCATCCGTACCGCCTCGATCGCGCCGACCGCGCGCCCCGGCGAGCGGGGCCCGACGTAGTGCGGCTCGGTGGTGACCGGGGTGCCGTGGCGCGCGGCGCGGTGCAGCCGCCGTCCGAGGCCCTCGCACACGGTGATGAGGTGGTCGCGCTCCCGGGGGGACAGTTCGGCGGGGTGGGAGCCGGGGAAGGTGACGTATACGGCGCCGTAGACGGTGTCGTCGCCGGTCAGGGGCAGTGCGGCCATGCAGTACGAGTACGGGAGGACGATCGCGATACGGGGGAAGCGCCGGGCCATCTCCTCCTCGCCGGGCACCCAGATCAGCCGCCGTTCGAGGACGGCGGCGGCGACCGGGGCGGGGGCGGGGCTGGTGATCGCGATCCGTTCCCAGGGCGCGGAGAAGGCCCGGGGGAGTCCGGCCTTGACCGCCATGTCCAGGACGTCGGAGGTCTCGCCCGCCGAGAGGAGGTAGAGCGCGCCCGAGGTGGCGTGGACGCCGTCGACGAGCGCCGACAGCGCCGAGGCGAGCACCTGGTTCCCCTTCGCCCCGGGGGTCTCGGGCTCCTCAGGCTCGTCGGGCGCCTCAGGCTCGTCGGGCTGCTGCGGCCCGGCCACACCGCACCACCTCCTGCGCCGCGCCTGTGACCAGGCTCCCCCGGCCGGGCCGGACCCGCACGGCGAACCCCGCCAGGCGGGGCGCGGGCCGCCCCATGGGCCCCGAGCGCCACACGGGCGACTCGGCGCGCCTGGCGAATGACGCCCGCAGGCCGGTGGTCGCCCGGCCCGCGCGGCACACCCGCGACCCGGCGCGGCGGTCGGTGCGCCCCCCCGCGTCGCTGGCCGCCCCGCCCGCGCCCGTCAGCGCCACACGTCACCACCGCCCTGACACGCCCCCGACCGGCTGGCGCCCGCACGCCAGTGGCCGACCGGCGCCCCGACCGGCTGGCGCCCACCGCTACCCCGGCGCCCCGCCCGTGGCCGTGATCCGCACCCGTACCCGCTCGGTGACCCCGCTCACCGTCAGCGACAGTTCCACCTCCCCGCTCCGCAGGCCCGTCAGCTCCCCCGTGCCCGGGTCGAACGCCGCCCGGTGCCACGGACCCGCACCCGCCGCCGGGCCCAGGTGCACTCCCTTCGACCCCGTCCAGTCGGCGCTCAGCGGGAACCCGACCGGCACGGCGCGCCCGCCCTGGGTCACGGTCGCCCCGGCCCGGACGCGCTCCCCCACCGCGACGGCGGACGGCAGGGTGAGGGCGAGCGCGTCGGTGTACGGGCGGGTCTGCACGGTGATCCAGTCGGGTCGCGGCGACCCGGTCCCGGTGGGGCGGTGCCGCTC